>JAGBZZ010000053.1 GCA_017652965.1 Clostridia bacterium
CCGTTAAGGCCGCCACAATCGGCAACGGTGCCGACTTCGCCTTCCAGTGCACCGGCGCCCCGCCGGCCGCTGCCGATATCTACTCCTACATCCGCCGTGGCGGTGGCCTTTGCGAGATGTGCTTCTTCGTCAACAACGGGGAATACACCGTCAACCCGCACTTCGCCATGTGTAACAAGGAGATCAACCTTGTCGGCTCTTGGGACTACAGCGCGCAGGATTATCCCACCACGATGGCATTCCTCCGCCAGGCCCGCGAGATGAACATTCCGATCAAGGAGCTGATCACCCACTCCTTCCCGCTCGATCAGCTGAACGAGGCGATGGAGGTCAACATCTCCCAGCAGGGCATCAAGATCTGCTACGTCCCGAACTAAGGAGGGCCGCATATGGCACTCGGTATGATCGAAGTATACGGCTTCACGACCTCGATCGTGGTGGCTGATCGTGTGGCCAAGACTGCCGATGTCAAGGTCGTTGCCATCGATAAAAACAAGCCCGCAAACGGCGACAGTGCAGAGGTACCTCTTGTGATGGTCGTTAAGTTTGAGGGATCGGCCGGCGCGGTGGAATCCGCCATGCAGGCCGGCTGTGACGAGGCAAAGCGCCGCGGGCTGTACATCACCTCGCGCCTTATCGCCGGTCAGAGCCCGGATATTGAGTGGTTCGCCCATCTGGAAGCAACCGGACGCGACAAGCTCAGAAACAACAAAAAAGATAATTAAAAAAATATTTACTTTAAAGGAGATTTATTGTTATGCAGGAAGCACTCGGTATGATTGAAACCAGAGGTCTTGTCGCCGCGATCGAAGCCGCGGATGCTATGGTCAAGGCCGCCAACGTTGTTCTGATCGGCAGTGAGAAGATCGGTAGCGGGCTCGTCAGCGTCATGGTACGCGGCGATGTCGGCGCTGTGAAGTCGGCTGTTGAGGCAGGCGGTGCCGCCGCCGGCCGTCTTGGCGAAGTGGTTGCCACGCACGTCATTCCTCGCCCTCACACGGATGTGGAAAAGCTTCTTCCCTCGCTGAAATAATTTGTTTCTATGGAAAAAGCGATAGCGTTGCTCGAAGTGCAGGCGCTGGTGGCCTCGATCGCAGGGCTGGATGCCATGTGTAAGGCCGCAGACGTGCGCCTCATCCATGTCGAGAAGCGCCTTGGCGGACGGCTGGTTACCGTAGTGGTTGAAGGCACGGTATCGGCAGTAGAGGCGGCGGCGAAAGCCGGCGCCGCCGCCGCCGCAGAGGTTGGCAATGTCAAGCTCTGCGAGGTCATCGCCCGCCCGCATCCCGACATTATGCGGTTCCTTTACACCGATTGACAGGCTGTCCTTTCGGTGCAATCGCCCCTCGGGGCACAAACTGGGTCAAAGGCGCATTTTCAGCGCTTATGATACACAAAATTCAATTCCAATATTTTTACGGAGGATATGAAAATGGAAGCACTCGGTATGGTTGAAACCAGAGGTCTTGTGGCTGCTATCGAAGCGGCTGATGCGATGGTTAAGGCTGCCAACGTCGTTCTGATCGGCAGTGAGAAGATCGGTAGCGGGCTCGTCAGCGTCATGGTGCGCGGCGATGTCGGCGCTGTGAATGCTGCTGTTGAGGCCGGTGGCGCTGCCGCCGGTAAGCTTGGCGAAGTGGTTGCCACGCACGTCATTCCTCGTCCCCACACGGACGTGGAAAAGCTTCTCCCGAAGATCTGATTTTCGGAAGGATGCCTGCCGTAGGAGGGGTTATGCTCCTCCTGCGGCCCCCTTCGGGGGATGCGCCATGACGGGGTGAGGCGCAAAAAACAACGCACTCCGTTCGCAAAATACCGTAACCTTGTAAACAATACCTCGCTTTTTGGCGAGGTGGATATAGAGGAGATAGACGCATGGAAATGAATGAACAGCTGATCGCTGCCCTTGTGAAAAAGGTAATTGACGGCATGGCCGCCAATGCCGCCGACGGCCCGGATATCCCGATCGGGGTTTCGAACCGCCACATCCATCTGACCGTGGAGGACGTGCATACCCTGTTTGGCGAGGGGTATGAGCTGACCAAGGTCAAGGATCTTCGGCAGCCCGGTCAGTACGCCTGCCGTGAGACGGTTACGATCATCGGCCCCTCCATGCGCCCGATCGAGGGTGTGCGCGTGCTTGGCCCTGTGCGCCGCCGCTCGCAGGTGGAGATCTCGAGGACCGATTCGTATCAGCTGAAGGTGAAGCCCCCGGTGCGGGAATCGGGCGACCTTGACGGGTCTGCCCCCATCACCGTGATCGGCCCGCGTGGCTCGGTCACTCTCAGTGAGGGCTGCATCATTGCCAACCGCCACATCCACATGGGTCTTGCCGACGCCGCCAAGTACGGTGTTGTGGACGGCGACTACGTGACGGTGGATGCCACGGGTGAAAAGCGCACCCGCTGGTATGACGTGCAGGTGCGCGTCAGCTCGGACTTCGTGCTTGAGATGCACGTGGATACCGACGATGCCAACGCCGCAGGGATCGGCAACGGCTCGCTTGTCAGCATCGTGAACGAATAATTCCGAAAGGATCTGCTATGATTAAAGGAATCGTGACCAGTCATATCGTTTCTACCAAAAAGCAGGATTCTCTTGTGGGCAGTAAGTTCATGGAGATCCGCATCGTGGAGAACGATGTTCCTACCGAAAAATATCTTGTCGCCGTAGACAGCGTGGGTGCCGGCATCGGCGAGACCGTGCTTGTGACCCTCGGCTCCTCGGCACGTCTTGCACTTGCCAATACAAGTGCCCCCGTGGACGCTGTGATTGTGGGTATCGTCGACTGAAGGAGCGCGTATGACCGATATCAAAGCCGTATTGGCCGAGGCGGGCATTGTGGGCGCCGGCGGTGCCGGATTCCCGTCCTATGCCAAGCTGGCCGAGGGGGCGGATACCCTGATCGTCAACTGCTCGGAGTGTGAGCCGCTTCTGCATACCGATTACGAGATCATCAAGCAGCACCGCGACGAGGTGGTTGCCGGTGCCGAGATGATTGCCGATGCCCTGGGCATTCTGCGCGTGATCTTTGCCGTAAAGGAGCATACCTCGCACGGGCTTGGCCTGACCGCCGACGAGGTGCTGGGCAAAAAGACCCGTGTCGCCCTCTTGCCCAATATGTACCCGATGGGGGATGAGATCACCCTCATTTATGAGACGACGGGGCGCCTCGTGCCCCCTTCCTCGCTTCCTATCAAGGTCGGGGTGATCGTCTTCAATACCGAAACCGTATATAACCTTTACCGCGCCGCCACCCTTGGTGAGCCGGTAACAGAGAAGTGGCTGACCGTGGCCGGTGACATCCCGGATAACCGCGCTTTCGTGGTACGGGTGCCGATCGGCATGCGGGTATCCGATCTTTTTGATGCCCTACAGGTGAGCGTCCCCGCGACCCACCGTCTTCTTGTGGGCGGCCCCTCCATGGGGCGGGTGGCAAACCTTAGCACCGAGGTCATCACCAAAACAACCAAGGGGCTTCTTATCCTGCCGGCCGACATTCCCGCCGTTGCCACCAAGATCGCGTCCTTTGCCGTGCAAAAGCGCCGTGCCTCCAGTGCCTGCTGCCAGTGTACGCGCTGTACCGATATGTGCCCGCGCCAGCTGCTTGGCTATCCGCTTGAGCCGCACCGTATGGTGCGCTCGTCCACCTCGCTTGAGGAGCTGGATCCTGCCCTGTATACCGAGGCAAGCCTTTGCTGTGGGTGCGGCATTTGCGAGATCGCGGCCTGTTGCCAGGATATCTCGCCCCGTGCTGTTATTTATGAGATGAAGAGCAAGCTGGCGGCCAAGAAGCTGCGCTACACGCCGCCCGCCGATGCCACCTTCCGACCCGACCCGACCCGACCCTACCGTCAGATGCCCATCACAAGATGGAAGCGCCTGCTTGGGGTCGCCCCCTTTGACCGCCGCCAGGTGTACACCGAGGGGCTGCCCGCCCCGCGCGCGGTGGAGATCCTGATGAGCCAGCATATCGGGGCGCCCTCCCTGCCTCTTGTCAAGGCCGGGGACAGCGTGACTCGCGGTCAGAAGATCGCCGAGGCGGCAAAGGGGCTCTCGGTACCGCAGTTTGCCTCGATCGACGGACGCGTTTCCTAC
>JAGBZZ010000054.1 GCA_017652965.1 Clostridia bacterium
AAGCTGTTTGAGATCGACTGCTGAGTTATGAACCGTCCCGACCGGTGTGATGAGAACGGAGTGCCGATCTTCACGGCGGAGAATACCTTTCGCCCCGGAGAATCGGTCTACATCCACCTTTCGACCGATTTCCCGGAATTTGTCGGTATCCTGCACAAGCACGAATTCATCGAGATCGTATATGTCCTTTCGGGCGCCGCCGTCCACGAGACGGCGGCAGGCTCGTACACCGTTTCTCGCGGAGACGTGATCGTCATCAATTACGATACCCCGCACGCCTTTCACGAGGTTCCCTCCGAGGAGGCCTTTGCGGCGTACGATCTGATGTTCACGCCCGACTTTCTGGACACTGCCCTGATCCGTGCCGGGGATTTCAACGAAATGTGCTCCTCCTTCCTGTTCTATTCGCTCTTTCCGGCGCAGGAGGCCATCGGGCCCGATCTGCATTTGGCCGGCTCCAGCTATGGAATCTTCGGCGAGCTGTTTAATCGGATATATCTCGAATATACCGGCCGCCAAAAGGGTTATTGTGAGCTTGTGCGGGCGTATATGATAGAGCTGATCATCAAGCTTTTCCGCAAGCTGGAATCCTCCGTTAGCGGTACGATATCGCCGCGGCAAAAGGAGGCTGTCTCGGCAACACTGGCCTATTTGCGCGAAAGCTATCATACGCATATCACGCTGGATGAGCTTGCCACCCGCATTTTCCTCAGTAAGGATTATCTGAACCGCATCTTTCGCGAGGCGACGGGGTTGCCTGTCAATGCGTTTTTGCAAAAGCTGAGGGTGGAGGAGGCGTGTCGCTTACTCAGTACGACAGACCGCACGGTGGTGGACATTGCCACGGCTTGCGGCTTTGGGGATTGCAAATCCTTTTATTCTACCTTTAAACGGATGATGCACCAAACACCGGGTGAATACCGTGCGGCGCACGGTAAGGCGGTCGAGGTGTGAGTTCTTTCACCAAGGATCTCGGTAACCGAAAGGTTGCCGGGATCTTTTTTATGCAATGAAACCGGATCGTGCATGAATAAAAGCGAAAAAAGGGGGAAGAATGGCCATACGTAGAAAGGAGTAGATATGAAACAGATTTTGTGGTACGTAATGGCCCTTTTGTGCCTTGCCGTGGTGGTAACCGCACTGCCGGTGCGCGGAGAGGAGGGGATCTATGACAGTGTGATCCGCCTGCACGTGCTGGCGGCCTCGGACAGTGAGGAGGATCAAGCGCTGAAGCTTGCGGTGCGGGATGCGATCCTTACTACCTATTCCGCCCGCCTTGCAGAGGCAGAAAGCGTCGGCGATGCCGAGGCGGAGGTGATGGTGCTTTGCGGGGAGATCCAAAAAACTGCCGAAACGGTGGTAAAAGCGGAGGGGTATGCATATCCTGTCAGTGTATATTATGGAGAGGAAGGATATCCCACGCGTGAATACGGGGCGTATTCCTTTCCTGCGGGATATTATCGCTCGTTGCGCATTGTTATCGGTGAAGGGAAAGGGGAGAATTGGTGGTGCGTGCTGTTTCCGCCGTTATGCCTGGACCTTGCCACCGAATCACTGACAGGGGAGGAATCCCTGGCTGTGGGGCTTTCCCCCGGAGAGCATGATATTATCCTTGGCGGTGAAAAGGGGAGCTACCGTGTGAAATTCAAGGCGCTGGAGCTTTTGGAGGGAATCTTTTCGACCGAAGAAAGGTAGACAAAGCATGGCATGGAAAACGTTGGATCCCGAAAGCTGGCAGACAGCCCCGATCGCCACCTTCGGGGAGGGGCTGCTTTTGACTGCATCCTGCGGGGCGGCGCATAACACCATGACGGTGGCCTGGGGCGCGCTGGGGGTCTTTTGGGGAAAGCCGGTCGTTCTTTTTGGGATCCGTCCCTCGCGCTTTACCTTCCGCCTGGCAGAGGAGGGAGAGGCGGTCTCCTTAGCCATTTTGCCAAGGGTACACCGCGCCGCACTGACCTATTGCGGGACGCATAGCGGTGGCGGAGGAGAGAAGGTGGCCGCCGCCGGTCTTACCGCCGTGACGATGCCGGACGGCGGCTACGGATTTTTGGAGGCGGATACGGTCATCAGTGCTCGAACTGTGTACAGCACCCCACTGCAAAAGGAGGGCTTTCGTACCCCGTGCGAGCTTCAAAGATGGTATAAGGATGGGGATCTTCACGTCCTGTATGCGGCTGAAATTTTAAATATTTACGTAAAAATATGATTTTTATGGGCGATTTTCGAAAAAAGTGCGAAAATCGCCCTTTACCTACTTGAAAAATACGTTTTGATGTGATATACTACAATATCAATACACTTTCCGGGAAAGGAGGGAGGCCGTATGGCAGAAAAACAGGGCAAAAAAGAGATCGCGTATAACCGCAAGGCAAGGCACGATTATTTTGTGATCGAGACCTATGAAGCGGGCATCGCACTGTGTGGGACAGAGGTAAAGTCTCTTCGTGCCGGCACGGTCAACCTCAAGGATTCCTACTGCACGGTCAAGGATGGCGAGATCTTTGCCTGCGGCGTTCATATTTCCCCCTACGAAAAGGGAAATATCTTTAATCGCGATCCTCTTCGTGATAAAAAGCTTCTGATGCATAAAAGGGAGATCATGAAGCTTTTTGGCCTCGTCTCCCGTGAGGGGTATACCATCATCCCGCTTTCGCTCTACTTCAGCGGCTCGCGCGTGAAGATGGAGATCGGCCTTTGCAAGGGTAAGCATCTTTACGATAAGCGTGACGATATGGCCGCCAGGGATGCAAAGCGTGAGATCGAACGGACAATGAAAGAGAAGGTGCGGGTATGAAGTGTGTACAAATCGCTCTAGCCGAGCAATATTCTTTTGTCAATAAGGAAGCAAACGTGCGCCTTGTTGGCTATTTGCAGGCCGAAACCCGCTCTAAATGCCTGCGCCCTGCGGTGCTTGTCCTGCCGGGTGGCGGATATACCCACCATGGCACAATGGAGGGCGATGCCATCGCGCTTCAGTTCCTTCGCGAGGGGTATCAGGCCTTTGTGCTGTATTACTCACTCCATCCTGCCGCGTATCCCAGCCAGATCTTGGACGTGGCAGCGGCAATGGAGTATATCACCGCGCATGCTGAGGAATACGGGATCGATCCCGAAAAGATCGTGCAGATCGGCTTTTCCGCCGGCGGCCACCTTGCCGCCTCGTACGCGTGCTTTGCCAACCGCCCGGAGGTCACGGCGCACGTCAAGGCACGCCCCGCCGCCGCGGTGATCTTAGGATACGCGCTTCTCACAGGGCCTCACGGTTGCCTTGCACGCCTTGCGGGGAAGGACGCCCTTTCGGAAGAGGAGTGGCAGTATCTTTCGCCACTTGCATACGTCACGGCGCACCATCCGCCGACCTTCCTTTGGCACACGGCCGAGGATAAGTCGGTACCGGTCAGCGATCCGCTTCGCTACGCACAGGCGCTTTGCGGCGTGGGGGTAAATACCGAAATACACGTATTCCCGAAAGGGCCGCACGCTCTTTCTACCGGCGGCTGGGCAACAGTTGCCGACGAAAACCGCGAATGCGCACGATCTGTTTCGGCGTGGGTACCGCTTGCGATGCGTTGGCTGGAATCCTTGTTTCAATTGTAATCAAACGGTGGGGGGATCCCCACCGCCTCATGGGCCCGTAAAGGTTTCGACGGGGATTTTGAGGCATGATAAGCGTGGCGGGCCGGATAATCCCGTAAAACTGTCCAACCTTAAACAATAAACGACAACAGAACTGTTGCTCTGGCTGCTTAATTGCAGTGCCGCG
>JAGBZZ010000004.1 GCA_017652965.1 Clostridia bacterium
CAATTTTCAAAGATCAATGCCCATCCGATCCATCTCCTGTATCGGACAGCTTTTCTATTATACACGCTTTCCTCCCGTTTGTCAACCCCTTTTTCAAAAGTTTTTAAACTTTTTTCGGGGGCTCTTGGAGGACACCGTGTTTTTAGCCCTTCTTTCGAGGGCTTATGTAGTATACCACCCTTTTTCCCTTTTGTCAAGGGGTTTTTGAAAGTTTTTTTGGTTTTTTTCAAGAGTTTTCGTCCCGCCTGCACGCGCAAAACGCGTATATATAATAAATAGGAGGCATTTTTCGAAAAAATCCCTTTTTATTAACACTTTGTTAACATATTCCGGTTTCCTTTTTGATATGATACGTGAGGCAACCCTAAAATAAGAATGTGAGGTCTATGTATGGAATTCCTTTACGAAACCATCCTTGCCATGGATTGGAAGCAGCTTGTCATGTGGGTGATCGGCGGTCTTCTGATCTATCTGGCCATCAAAAAGGAAATGGAGCCGACCCTGCTTTTGCCGATCGGCTTCGGCGCTATCCTTATGAACTTCCCCGGGGCGGGCATTGCCGAGCCGCTTGAAACGCTCTACGAAGCCGGCATCGCCAACGAGCTGTTCCCGCTGATCCTCTTTATCGGTATCGGCGCGATGATCGACTTTGGCCCGTTGCTTTCGAACCCCTGGCTGATGCTGTTTGGCGCGGCGGCGCAGTTTGGCATCTTCTTCACCCTTTGCACCGCGGCCATGTTCTTCTCCCCCGAGGTGGCGGCCTCGATCTCTATCATCGGTGCGGCCGACGGCCCGACCTCGATCGTAGTGGCAAACGCCCTGCTTGGCGGCACCTCGAACGCCGGTTACATCGGTGCCATTGCCGTGGCGGCCTACTCGTACATGGCTCTTGTGCCAATCATTCAGCCGCCTGTCATCAAGGCACTGACCACCAAGGACGAGCGCCGCATCCGCATGGCCTACAAGCCGGCGAGTGTTTCGAAGACCACCAAGATCCTCTTCCCGATCGTGATCTCGATCGTTACCTGCCTCTTCGTTCCCGCTGCGGGCTCGCTGATCGGCTTCCTCATGTTCGGTAACCTGATCCGCGAGTGCGGTGTGCTGGACTCGATCTCCGAGACCGCACAGAAGGTGCTGGCTAACCTCATCACCATCTTCCTCGGCATTACCATCGCCTTCCAGATGAGTGCCGACAAGTTCCTGAACCTTTCCACCCTTCTCATCCTCGGCCTTGGCCTTATCGCCTTTATCGTGGATACGGCCGGCGGCGTCCTGTTTGCCAAGCTGATCAACGTGATCCTCAAGCTGATGGGCAAGGCTCCCATCAACCCGATGATCGGCGCGGCGGGCATCTCGGCCTTCCCGATGTCGGGGCGTATCGTACATAAGATGGGTCTTGCGGAGGATCCGCAGAACTTCCTCCTGATGCACTCGATCGGCGTGAACGTATCCGGGCAGATCGCCTCGGTTATTGCCGGCTCGCTGGTGCTTGGGTTCTTTAGCTGAAAGGAGATAGCGAATGAAGGACTTTATGTTTTACCCCATGGGGTTTGTGGAAAACCTGAAATGGATGGGACTTGGGCTTCTCGGCACGTTTCTTGTGATCGGCATTATCATTGGTGTAACGACCCTGTTTAACCGCACGGCCAACCGCCTGGCGGAAAAGAAGCAGGAGAAGACCGAGGAATAAGCAAAAGGGCGCAACAGCGCCCTTTTTGCCACCCGCGTATATCAAGCGCAGACCGGCACCATACTATAATCAGAGGTAGATTTATGAAGCTTATGAAGCACACGGCACGTTTACTGCTCGCCCTGCTTGCCCTGCCCCTGCTGGCAGGGTGCGGAGGCGAAGGCAGCCATGAAGAATTTGTGATGAGTGCTACCGTCACCGCCCTTGGCGACAAGATCGAGGTGGAGGTGCTGAGCGGCCCATACGGTGCCAGCGGCCCTTATTGGGTCATCACCGGGGGCAGCACCGCCTACCGCGGGAAGGATGGCAAGCCGATCACCCGTGGGGAGATCGCGGTGGGGGATACGGTGGAGATCAGCTATGGCGGCCAGGTCATGATGAGCTATCCGCCGCAGATCGTGGCACACGCCATAAAAGTAAAGTAATCTTTTCGTTTTTGGTGCATTTTGCGCCACATGATGCGCAAAACGCACGGGAGGCATACCACATTTACGGTATACCTCCCTTTTTTCGTCTAAAAAAAGCCGACGAAAGATTTCAATTCCCGATTGCATTTCTTCGCCGCTTGTGGTACAATAGCCAATAGAAACGACAGCAAAGGAGAAGGATATGAACATCATCTCTCTGAACGGCACCTGGATGCTGGACTATCTCGGCAGTGAGCCCTATCTCGAAACCGAGGAACCCCGGCTGACCGCGCCAAGACCGGGTACACCCGCGGATGCCGTCCCCTGCCCCGTGCCCTCTTATTTTGAGGATCTTTCGGATCTTTTCCGCACAACGCCCCTGCACACGAGGCTTGCCTACAATCCCCTATATACGCTGCAACGTTATCCGCAGGCCGGGTACGTGCCCGACATGGCACTGCCGAACCCTGTCGGATGCTTTATCTATCAACGTGGCTTTGTGCTTTCTGCGGTGCAGGAGAATGCCGAGCTTGTCATCGGCGGCGTGCAGAACGCCGCGGCGGCCTGGCTGAACGGGCACTACCTCGGCAGGCACGAGGGCTACTCGTCCGCCTTTTCCTTTGCGATCCCTGCCGGGGTCTTGACCGAGGGCGAGAACCGCCTGACCCTGGCCGTCTCCAACACTCGCCTTGCGGGCTATGCCGGGCGGCCGATATCCGGCCTTACCTCCCGCGCCGCCTGCGAATGCACCGGCGGCATCTATGGCGACGTTTCGCTTTGCTTCTACCCCGACGGCCTGCGGGACGTGTGGGTGACAACGGCCGAGGACGCCACCGCCTTTACCGTGCATACCGAGGGGGGCGACGGCTGTGAGCGCACCGTCACCGTGTATGACGAAAAAAGATGCGTGGCCACGGCCACGATTCCGTGTGGGGAAAGCGCGGCGACGCTTTCGGCCGAGGGCTTTACCCTTTGGTCGCCCGCCACACCGAAGCTGTATACCGTCAAGGTCACCGCGAAAAGCACGGAAATCACCCACCGCTTTGGTATCCGCCGCCTTGTGTCGAGGGGCAACCGCCTGTATCTGAACGGCCGCCCCTACTACTTCCGCGGGATCTGTGAGCATTGCTACCATCCGCTGACCGTGCATCCGACCCGCGACAAGGGCTACTATCGCCGCGTCCTGCGTACCCTGCGTGAGCTTGGGTTCAACTCGATCCGCTTTCATACCTACATCCCGATGCCCGAATACATGGAGGCCGCCGACGAGATCGGCATCCTGATGGAGTTGGAGACGCCAAACAACACGACCGCCGCCGAATGGCGGGACATTGTGCGTATGGCGCGCCACTACACCGCACCCGTGGCCTATTCCTCGGGCAACGAGATGGTCATTGACGAGGACTATATCGCCCACCTTGCCGAGTGTGCCGCCGTCGTGCATGAGAATACCGACTCGCTCTTTTCGCCGATGTCGGCCATGCGTGGGGTGGAGTACCACAGCTTTGGGGCGGGGCGGATCGATACCCCCTTCACCCACGACCCCGTGCGCCTGGCGGCGCTTTCGGAATTCTGCGATCTTTACAACACCTACTCTCTGGGGGCGACCAGCTACCACTCCGACAGCGCGACCGCCGCGATCCTGGACAAGCGCAACAGCGTATACGATAAACCCCTGCTCTCCCACGAGATCTGCATTGGGGGGACCTACATCGACCTTACCCTTGCCGAGCGCTACCACGGCACCCGTATCGGGGATACCGAGCTTTTCTCCTCGGTCAAGCGGCACCTTGCGGACAAGGGACTCCTTGACCGCGCCCCTCTCTATTACCGCCACTCGGTCGCCTGGCAGAAGCTTCTCCGCAAGGACTGCTTTGAGCTGTGCCGCCGTGCCGATACCCTGGCAGGCTACGACTTTCTCGGTGACATTGACACGCACTGGCACACCTTTGGCTACTGCGTGGGCATGATGAACGAATTTTACGAGCTGAAGCCGGGCGAGACGGTCGAAAACGTCCGCCGTTACAACTCCGACACCGTCCTTCTTTGCGACCTTCCCCGCTCTCGCAACCTTCTGTCGGGCGAGAAGATCACCCTGCCCATCCTCCTTTCCCACTATGGCGAGGACATCAAGAAGGCCACCCTTACCCTCCGTCTTTCGGACGGGGCGCGGGTGC
>JAGBZZ010000055.1 GCA_017652965.1 Clostridia bacterium
CATCAAAAAGAAAAGGAACGGCGTTTGCCGTTCCTTTTTTGGTTTGTTTTACTCGATGGCAGGGAGGCCGAGACCGCGCAGGTCGGCCGGCGTGCCATTCTTTTCTGCCTCGTACATCTTCCAGATGATGCGCAGGCTTTGCAGGGCGGCGCGGCCGCTTGTGATCGGCTCCTTATGCTCACGGATGCATTCAATAAAATGCGAGATCTCGTGGTGGGTCTGCTTGGTTGCGGGGCCGTTACCGTCCCAGAGAACACGGGTGTAGGCGTTGGACTCCTCGGTCCCCGGGACGTGAAGCCCCGCCCCGCCGTAGAGGCGGATCACATTGGCACGGTGCTCATATTCGAGCAGGCCCTTCTCGGTCTGGATATGGAAGGTGTAGCCAAGCCTTGTGCCGCGCGCCCCCCAAGTTGCTCCGTGGTAGCCGATCGCCCCGCTTTTGAACTTGAAGATCGCCACGCTCGTGCCCTCACGGCGGAGCCATTCGGTCCCCACGCGCGTGCCGAAGTGGCTGCCCTCCAGGGGCTCACCGAGGAAGCGGAGCAGGAGGTCTACGTAGTGGCAGCCGTGGCTGAAGAACTGGCCGCCGCCAAGGCGGGCGGTATTCGTCCAATCCCACTCGTCGGGGGCATGGGTCAGCTGCTCGGTCCAGATCGACATCTGGATGATGCGGCCAAAGGTGCCGGTGTCGATGAGCCGCTTCATCTCCACCATAGAGCTATAGAAGGGGACGGGATAGGCGCACATCAGGGTGACCCCCTCCTCCTCACAGACCTCGATCAGGTGCAGGCACTCCTCCTCGGTATTGCAGAGCGGCTTTTCCATCATAATATGCTTCTTGTGTCTTGCGAAAAAGATACCGCACTCGTAGTGAAGGTCGTGCGGGAGGGCGACAAGGACGGCATCCACGTCGTTCACCATTTCCTTGTAATCAAGCACGATCCCGGGGTTCGTGCCAAGCGCCTTCGCTACCTTTTCGGCACGCTCGGGGATAATGTCGCAGACCGTGGTGATCTCGATCCCCTCTACCTTGTTGATGTTGCAGGCGTGACTGTACATCATACCGCCACAGCCAATGAGTCCTAACTTAATGGTATCCATAAAAACCTCCTTGACAAAGTGAACTTTTTGTGACACAATAGAAGCGGATGCTTCTGTTTACAGTATAGCACGCAAGAAAAAGAAAATATTTAGCCAATAAGCCATAAAATTTGCACGAAAGGATAACCTTTATGAAGGAGCGCCGCAAGCTTGATCTGCCGGATGTGATCCGCGTGGATACCGTCAATAGCCTATACCGGTTTGACCTTTCGGGGATCGACCCCCGTGGGGATGTTCATGATTTTTACGAGCTTGTGTACGTGGAAAGCGGCCTTTTCTCGGTGCTGGTGGATGGGGTAGCCTACAGGATCCCCGGGGGCAGTCTTCTTATCTATGCGCCGAATTCGTACCACGTCGGAAACAGTGAGGTGCCCACGGATGCCGTCATTAGTATTGTTTCCTTTTCCTCCCGCTCGGAGGCTATGCACGCCTTTGATAATCGCATGATAAGCCTCGGGGAGGAGGAGACACGGCTTTTGAAGGCCTTCTTTGCCGAAGCGCACGCCACCCTGCAAAGCGGCCCGGACGGCATATCCCTGCGCGAGGGGGTACGGCCGTATCGGCTTCAGCTGGTCGGTAATCTCCTTGAGGAGGTTCTGCTTTCTCTTTACCGTGAGGGGGAAGCCGCCCCCCTTGCGCAGGGCGTACGGCGGGCGTATAAAAAGGCGCGCTTCCTGGCACTTTCCTCCTACCTGAAGCAAAACCTCGCCGCGCCCATCAGCCTTGCCGATATGGCGGGGCGGCTCTCGTGCAGTATATCGACGGTAAAGCTTTTATGCCGCGAGTTTTGCGCCTCCGGCCCAAACGAATACCTGATCTCACTGCGCATCGGGCGTGCGCGTGAGCTGATCCGTGAGGGGGATATGACCTTTACCGAGATCGCCGAGGCTACCGGCTTTGGCACCATCCACTATTTCTCCCGCGTCTTTAAGGCGCGCACCGGCCTCAGCCCGTCGCAGTATGCCGCCATGGTGGAGAGACGGTGAATAATAAAAAAGGGATGCCTGCTTGGTGGCATCCCTTTTTGCTTTTAAAGCTTTCCTTCGCTTCTCAGGCTATCGCAGATGTACTTGGTCACCAGCTGCACAAGCGCCTCGTTTTCCGAAGCACCGTTGATGCTCTGGTCGGCCTTTCCCGAACAGCCGAACAGGCGCATCTTGGTGCGCGCCTCGGCCTTGATGGCGGCCACACGGCGGTTGCGGATGGTGAGGTAATCCTCGCCCGCGGCGATCCCCTTCTGCATGGCGCTCTGGCCGGCAAGGCAGAGGTCGGTAAAGATGTTGACCTTGGCAATGCCCCCCTGTACAGAGCGGCGGAAGTCATCGTCGGTAAGACCCGAGCCACCGTGCAGGACAAGCGGGGTAGAGATCGCGGCGCGGATCTCGGCCAGCCGCTCAAAGTCAAGCACCGGGGCGGTCTTGTAAGCACCGTGCGCCGTGCCGATGGCAATGGCCAGGGCATCGACCCCGGTCGCCTCGGTAAAGGCACGGGCTTCGGCTACGGTGGTGTATCTGTCGGCCTCGCCCACAGCGGCGGCAAGCCCGACGTGCCCGATCTCCCCCTCGACAGAAGCGCCGAAGGAGTGGGCGATCTTCACGATCTCGCGGGTGGCGGCCAGGTTCTGCTCGGGCGAGTTCAGGCTACCGTCGTACATGATGCTGGAGAAGCCAAGCTTCAGCGCTTCAATGCAGCGGTCAAATGTCAGACCGTGGTCAAAATGCACGACGACCGGCACCGTGGCGCGCTTGGCCGCGGCGATCAGCCCGGGGGCGATCAGCTTCAGCTCGCCATACGGCAAAAGCACCTCGGCCGTGCCGATGACAACGGGCGAGCGCTCAGCCTCGGCCGCTTCGATAACGGCCTCCAGCATATCCGAGTCGGTCGTGTTGAAAAGGCCGACGCCGTAACCGCCCGCACGCGCGGCGGGCAGGATATCGTTGAGTGTAACAAGCATGTGTTTTACAGTTCCTTTCTTCCGTATCTCTCTTCAAGGGCGGCAAGCTCGGCAAGCGGGCGCATCCCACCTACGGCATCGGCGGCACCAAGGCTGGCGGCGGCCGTTAGCGAGGCAAGCCGCAAAAGCTCACTGTCGGTATATCCGTGCGTGAGGGCGTAAAGCGCACCGGCACAGAAGGCGTCTCCCGCCCCCGTCGTGCCTACGATGTAATCCTGCGGCAGATCCAGTGAGGGGACAGCCGTGAAGGCACCGCCCTTGTCATGGGCGACCCCAAGCTTCGGGCAATGGATAATGACCTTTTCCCGAACACCGAGGGAAAACAGTGCCTCGGTAGCATGGCGAAGCTCCTCCACCGTGGGATTTTTTCCAAGCGGGATGCCGGTAATGGCCGAGGCCTCCAGCTCATTGATAATGAGGTAGTCCACGTAGGGCAGGGCGGGCAGCACCGCACGCTTATACCGGTCGGAGGGCTCGCTGATCAGATCCACCGAGGTGCGGATCCCGGCCTTCTTGGCGGCGGCCAGAAGCCGCGCCGAGCGACAGCCGTATTCGGCATCCTCGCGGTCAAGTGCATCCAGAAGCAAAAGATACGCAAGATGCAGGTGGGGCGCCTCAAGATCGGCAAAATCAAAGTCCTCCACGTCAAGCTCGGCATTGGCGCCCGCTAAGGTGAAGAAGGTGCGCTCGCCCCCCTTGACGTTGATGACGTCGGTAAAGCTTGTCGGTGCTGTGTCCGAAACAAGCATCTTGGAGATGTCCAGCCCGACCGAGGCCATCATGTCGAGGGCAAAGCGGCCGTATTCGTCGTTGCCGACCTTACCGAACACGCGTACCGGCCAGTTGGGATCCAGCTTGGCAAGGTCGATTGCCGTGTTCGGCAGGGCACCGCCACAGCTTTGCTCCATCTCGGAGATCTGCACCAGGCGCCCGGCCTCGGGATAGAC
>JAGBZZ010000056.1 GCA_017652965.1 Clostridia bacterium
GTCAAGCCCCTCAAGAAGCTTCTCGGCATAGCGGGTGATGCGCAGATACCACACGTCCTTAGACTTCTGCACAACGTCGCTCTTACAGATGTCGCACTTACCGCCCTGGCTGTCCTCGTTGGAAAGCACCACCTTGCAGGAGGGGCAGTAGTTGACAAGAGCCTGATCGCGGAAGACAAGACCTGCATCAAACATCTTAAGGAAGATCCACTGCGTCCAGCGGTAGTAGTCCTCCTCGGTGGTATCCACCACACGCGTCCAGTCAAAGGAGAAGCCGACGCGCTTCAGCTGATCGGTAAAGCGGGCAATGTTATTGTCGGTGACGGTACGCGGGTGCGTGCCGGTCTTGATGGCGTAGTTTTCGGTCGGCAGACCAAAGGCATCAAAGCCGATCGGGAAAAGGACGTTATAGCCCTGCATGCGGCGCTTGCGGCTGATGACCTCAAGCCCCGAGTAGGCCTTGATATGCCCCACGTGCATACCGGCGCCGCTGGGATACGGGAACTCTACCAGTGCGTAGAACTTGGGCTTGTCGCTTGCATCCTTGGCAAGGAAAGCACCGGCCTCCTCCCATTTCTTTTGCCACTTGGCTTCTATGGCGGAAAAATCGTACTTCATATACTGACTCCTTACACGAGGTATAATTACAGTTATCAATAAAATATTATACCACGAATTTTGCGGAAGTCAAGGGCACGCACCGATTTTGCCCCCTCTTTTGCCGCAAAAATCAAGGGGGAGTGACAAGCATCGAAAAAAACGGCACAGGGCTTGCAAAGCGGGGGAGAATATTGTATAATAGGGAAAAAGCAGGATGTCCCGGATGGGAATGCGTCTTTTTTGTGCAATTACGCCGTGTGCGTGAAAAGGGAGATACAGATATGTCCAACAAGCCAAACAACACCATGCTGTGTGATTTTTATGAGCTGACCATGGCCAACGGCTATTACGTCCTTGGCAAGGGGCAGGAGATCGCCTATTTTGACGTCTTCTTCCGTCAGATCCCGGATGGGGGCGGCTTTGCCATTGCGGCAGGGCTTGAGCAGGTGATCACCTATATCCGCGACCTTCGGTTTACCGAGGAGGATATTGCCTTTTTGCGCGGCAAGGGCTGCTTTGACGAGGGCTTCCTCGAATATCTCCGCCACTTCCGCTTTACGGGGGATATCTGGGCCGTGCCGGAGGGGACGCCCATCTTCCCGAATGAGCCGATCCTTACCGTGCGCGCCCCCGCCATCGAGGCGCAGTTTATCGAAACCTATATCCTTCTGGCGCTCAACCACCAATCCCTGATCGCCACCAAGGCCAACCGCATCGTGCGTGCCGCGGGCGGGCGCCCGGTGGCCGAGTTCGGCTCTCGCCGTGCCCAGGGGGCGGACGGTGCCTCGCTTGGTGCGCGTGCCGCCTTTATCGGCGGTTGCTCCTCCACCGCCTGCACCATCAGTGACCGTGACTATGGCATTCCCGCCACCGGCACGATGGCCCACTCCTGGGTGCAGATGTTTGACTCGGAGTACGAGGCCTTCCTTTCCTACTGCAAAATGTATCCGAACAACGCCACCCTGCTGATCGACACCTACGACGTGCTGGGCAGTGGCCTGCCGAACGCCATCCGCGCCTTCCGCGAATGCGGCATCGAGAGGGGTGGCGTGCGGATCGATTCGGGCGATATCGCGTATCTGACCAAGCGTGTCCGCCGTATGCTGGACGAGGCCGGCCTGCCGGGCGTGCGCATCGTGATCTCTAACTCCTTGGATGAAAACATCATCCGCGATATCATTGCCCAGGGCGCGTGCATCGATGCCTTTGGGGTTGGCGAGAGGCTGATCACCGCGAAGAGCGACCCGGTATTCGGCGGTGTATATAAGCTGGCGGCCAAGGAGCTGCCCGACGGCACGGTGATCCCCAAGATCAAGATCAGCGAAAACGCCGGTAAGATCACCAATCCGCATTTCAAAAAGGTCTACCGTATCTTTGATAAAAACGGCATGGCCACCGCCGACCTTCTGACCGTGTATGACGAGGTGCTGGACCCTGCGGTGCCGCTGGAGCTTTTTGACCCCGAGGAGACCTGGAAGCGCAAGACCTTTACCGA
>JAGBZZ010000057.1 GCA_017652965.1 Clostridia bacterium
AGCACCCCGCCCCCAAAATGTCAATAGCCCTGCCGACATTTTGCCTGCGGGGCAGGGATGACAAAAACCGAGCCGCCGCGGCGGCTCGGTTTTTTCGTTTTCTTTATTACTGCAAAGTACGGCTGCCGAAGCTCTCCTTGATTGCCTCCCATCTGGTGATCTTTGCCCCAAGCTCGGTGGCCCAGTCAGAGGAGAAGGTGTTGGTGCCGGCATCGATGGAGCCGTTCATAAGGCCGGTGTAGGTGGTAAGCTCAACCGATCTTGCGCAGTAGTTGTCGTACAGCATCGACATCGGCGAGCAAATGCCGTCATGGATGATATCCAGCATCTCGATGTGGCCGGTACCGATAGCGTTGTTCTTGTACTTCAGGCCGTTTTCAAAGTACTGGGTAAAGAACTCGTCACTATCCTCGGTCATCATCTGGATAAAGGCCGAGGCGGCAGTAAACATTTCGGGGTCGGCCGAGATCAGGATGCCGCCGCAGTTGGCGTTATCCGAGACAAGTGCCTCGTAGGGGGCCTCCTCGCCGCGCGGATCCTCCTCATAGATCGGGAAGGGCAGGATGCCGGTGGCGGTGTCCATATTCTGGATCATGTTACCCTCCAGGGCCAGCACCATCTGGTTCATGGCAAAGAAGGCGCCGCCGTTGATAAAGGTGGTGGCAATGTTGGCCTTCGACGTATTGCGGCTGTCGCTTGCCCAGTCATACGAGAAGTAATCCTCGCGCTCCATATTGATGATCATATCCACCATATCGTGGATGGGGTCGATCTCGGGGCCCTCGAGATAACGGGTCTCGCCGTTTTCGTCACGGGTAAAGACGTCAAGGCCGGAGGTGGAAAGAATGCAACGGGAAACCCACCATCTGCTGCCAAGGGCACCCATCACAAGCTCGTCGCTCTGCTCACCGGTGTAGGCATACCCGGAAATCTCCATAAAGGCGTCGTAGGTCCACTGGCCGGTGCGCACAAGATCGTAGATGTAGTCAAGCCCGCCCTGGACGGTCAGCACGGCGCTGGCGATCTCGGCGTTGACAAGGATACCGTAGGACATACGGAACTGGTCGATAAAGTAGTCACCCATCAGCATGTAGAACTTATCCTCGTCGAGGGTGTTCTCCAGCATCATATCGTAGTACCAGTTGTCGTTCGAGAAATCGAAGTAGTTCTGCAGGGACTGATCCTTGCAGTTATAGAACTCACCAAGGATAGCGCCGCGCACCATGCCGTAGTTCTGGTGGATGATCATGTGCGGGGCATCGTCCGAGTCGGCCATGTTGAAGGACTGGATCACGTTCAGGCTGGTTTCGGTGGAGCCGTTCCAGCCGATGTCGGTATAGAGGATGTTCTCGCCCATCGCAAGGCCCAGCTTGTCGCACACGCGGTTGTGGCGCTCGTAAGCGGCAAGATAGTCCGAGCGGGAAAGAAGAGCCTCATCGTCCGGCCCTATGAGATAGGGGAAGGAGTTGGTGGCACCCGTGGACTGGATGTCGGTAGAGATCCACTCATTGTAGGCAATACGCAGGGTAGTGTCCGAAAGGTTGACCCCCTCCCACTTGTCTACCGTGGGGGCCGTGGTGCTGTCTCCGCCCGGGGCCGTGGTGCCGGCAGGGGTGGTGGTGTCGCCATTACCGCCGCAGGAGGCCAGCATGCCAAGGCAAAGAACAGCCGCCAGGATCAGGGTAAGAATTCTGGTTGCGGTTTTCATTTTTCTGTATCCTTTCATAAAAGATATAAAAAGTTTATCACTATTTTTCCAAAATGTCAAGCCGCTTCCTCAAAAAGAAAGGGAATCGGAGAAATTCCCCGATTCCCTGCTGGGCTTGCGGATCAGTCGGCACGGGTGCCGAATGTGGTCTTCAAAAGATCCCACTGTGCGACCTTAGCGTCGATCTCGTGGGCCCAGTCGGAGGCGAAGGTGTTACTGTCGGCATCGACAGACAGATACATCAGCTTACCGTAGGACTGCATGGAGACCGATTTTGCGCAGTAGTTGTCATAGAGGAAGGACATAGGCGAGCAGATGCCGTCGTGGATGATATCCAGCATCTCGATGTGGCCGGTGCCGATGTCGTTGTTCTTGTACTGCAGACCGTTGACAAAGTACTGGTTGAAGAACTCGTCACTCTCCTCGGTCATCATCTGGATAAAGGCAGAGGCAGCGGTGAAGTGTGCGGGATCGGCCGAGATCAGGATACCGCCCGTGCCGGCATGGTCGGAGACCAGGGCGCCGTAATTCGTGGAGGAGTCGGCTTCCTCGTTAGTGAGCACGAACTTCGGGAAGGGGAGGATACCGGCAGCACTGTTCATATTCTGGATCATGCTGCCCTCAAGAGAAAGCACCATCTGGTTCATGGCAAAGAAGGCACCGCCGTTGATAAAGGTGGTGGCCACGTTGGCCTTTGCCGTGTTGTGGGCGTTAGAGCCCCAGTCATACGAGAAGTGATCCTGCCGCTCCATGGTGATCAGCTGGTCGATCATATCGTGGATGGGGTCGATCTCGGTGCCCACGAGATAACGGGTCTCACCGTTTTCGTCACGGGTAAAGATATCGTAGCCCGAGGTGGAAAGCATGCAACGGGTCACCCAGCCCTTGTTGCCGATGGCACCCATCACAAGGTTTTCGCCCTGGTCGCCGGTGTAGGCAAACCCGGAGATCTCCATAAAGGCATCGTAGGTCCACTGGCCGTCACGCACAAGGTCGTAGATGTACTCAAGCCCGCCTAGCGTAGTCAATACATCCTCGGCCATCTCGGCGTTGACAAGGATACCGTAGGACATACGGAACTGGTCGATAAAGTAATCACCCATCAGCATGTAGAACTTGTCCTCGTCGAGGGTGTTCTCCAGCATCATGTCATAGTACCAGTTGTCGTTAGTGAAATCAAAGTAGTTCTGCTGGGACTGATCCTTACAGTTGTAAAGCTCACCGAGGATGGCGGCACGCACCATACCGTAGTTCTGGTGGATGATCATGTGCGGGGCATCCTCCGAGTCGGCCGTGTTGAAGGACTGAACCACGTTCAGGCTGGTGTCGGTGGAGCCGTTCCAGCCGATGTCCTCATAGATAAGATTTACGCCCATCTCAAGGCCCAGCTTGTTGCACACGCGGTTGTGCCGCTCATAAGCGGCAAGATAATCCGAGCGGGAAAGCATGGCCTCGTCATCCGGCCCTACAAGATAGGGGAAGGAGTTCGTGGCGCCCGTGGACTGTACGTCGGTAGAGATCCACTCATTGTAGGCAATGCGCAGGGTGGTGTCCGAAAGGTCAACGTCGGCCCACTTGTCTACCGTGGGGGCCGTGGTGCTGTCACCGCCGGCTGTGGTGCCGGCAGGGGTGGTGGTGTCACCACCATCGCCGCAGGAGGCAAGCATCCCAAGGCAAAGAACAGCCGCCAGGATCAGGGTAAGAATTCTGGTTGCAGTTTTCATTTTTCTGTATCCTTTCCTATAATATATAAGAAGTTTACCACTATTTTTCCAAAATGTCAAGCGGCGTTCCCAAAAAGAAAGGGAATCGGAGAAATTCCCCGATTCCCGGTTACTTATGGAAATTAGTTGGTACGAGTACCGAAGTTCTCGATGATCTGGCTCCAAAGCGACTGCTTGGCACCAAGCTCAGACGTCCACTGAGAGGAGAAGGTGTTGGAGGCACCGTCGATGCAGGGATACATGATCGCACTGTAGGTCGAGTAGCCGGCGGCCTTACCGCAGTAGTTGTCGTAGAGGAAGGACATAGGCGAGCAGATCGAATCGTGGATGATATTCAGCATTTCGATGTGGCCGGTGCCGATGTCGTTGTTCTTGTACTGCAGACCGTTGACGAAGTACTGGGTGAAGAACTCGTCGCTCTCTTCGGTCATCATCTGGATGAAGGCCGAGGCAGCAGTAAAGGTTTCAGGAGCGGAGGAGATCAGGATACCGCCCGCGTTGGCGTTGTCCGAAACCAGAGCCTTGTAGCCAAGCTCGGTGTTCTCGGCATCGTACTTCGGCACGGGAAGAATACCGGCAGGGTTATCCATGTTCTGCACGAGGTTACCCTCAAGGGTCAGGATAGGCTGGTTGATGGCAAACAGAGCGCCGCCGTTGATAAAGGTGGTAGCAACCTGCTCCTTAGCGGTGTTACGGGTATCCTTGATCCAGTTGTTGGAAAAGTGTTCCTCCAAGGACATGGTGATGATCTTATCCAGCCAGTCGTGGACAGGGTCGATGTCGGCGCCCTCGATGTAGCGGGGAGTGCCGTTCTCATCACGCTTGAAGACGTCAAGACCCGAGGAAGCAAAGAAGGTACGGACGACCCAGCCCTGGTCACCGATAGCGCCCATCACAAGGTTGTCGCCCTGGGTGCCCGAGTAGGCAAAGCCGGAGATCTCCATCATCGTGTCATAGTCCCAGGCACCGGTCTTAACAAGATCGTAGATGTAGTCAAGGCCGCCCTGCATGGTCAATACATCCTCGGCGATCTGCGTGTTGACGAGGATACCGTAGGCAAAACGGAACTGGTCGATAAAGTAGTCACCCATCAGCATGTAGAACTTATCCTCGTCGAGGGTGTTCTCCAGCATCATGTCGGTGTACCAGTTGTCGTTGGTGAAATCAAAGTAGTTCTGCTGGGAATCGTCCTTGCAGTTGTAAAGCTCGCCAAGGATACCGGCACGGACCATACCGTAGTTGGTGTGCAGGATGATGTTCGGCGCAGTGTCCGAATCGGCCGTGTTGAAGGCCTGGATATCGGTGATGATCTGGTCGATCTGGCCACCCCAACCGAGGTTGGAGTACACAAGGTTCTCACCCGGTACAAGACCCAGCTCCTCACATACGCGGTTGTGGCGCTCGTAGGCGGCAAGGTAGTCGGCACGGGAGAGGAGACCCTCATCGTCGGGACCGGTCAGGTAAGGCAGCGAGTTGGTAGCACCCGAAGCAGTCCAGGTGTTGGCCAGGTACTCGTTGTAGGCGATGCGGATGGTAGAGCCCGAGAGGTCAACATTTTCCCACTTGTTGGCTGTGGGAGCGGTGGTGCCGCTGTTGGTAGTACCGGCAGGGGTGGTGGTGTCACCGTTGCCGCCGCAAGCGGCAAGCGTCAGCGCACACATGACCAAAGCCAGCACAAGCGACAGGAGTCTGACAGCTTTTTTCATGGTAGTTTCCTTTCTGAAAATAAATTTGGGACGTATGCCCCGTGATTACAAGTATCCCTTGCGGGACGTTTGATATATATATTATAGTAAGTGTTTTTCAGTTTGTCAATCGTTTTTCGTTTTTTTATACATTTACCGCCGATTTCTGTGGAATATATACAAGAAAAGCGGGTAAGATTCTCCGCCGACGGCAAAAAAGGGGGCTTTTCACCCGAAAAAGCTTTTGCCGTTTGGTGTTGCAAACGCAAAGGATATGTGGTATACTATAGACATCCAAGACGGAAGAGAGGTTCCCGCTATGATGCAAAAAACCGCACTGGTGATCATGGCCGCGGGCATGGGCAGCCGCTTTGGCGGCCTGAAGCAGATGGCGCCGCTTGGCCCCTCCGGCCAGGTGATCATCGATTATTCGGTATACGATGCCGCGGCGGCCGGCTTTGACAAGGCCGTGCTCATTATAAAAAAGGAAAACGAGAAGGACTTCCGTGAGATCGTGGGGCGTCGCATCGAGCGGCTTATGGACGTTTCGTACGTCTTTCAGTCACCCGAGGATCTCCCCGCCCCCTACACGCTTCCTGCCGGGCGCGTGAAGCCCTGGGGCACGGGGCATGCCGTACTTTCGGCGCGGCGGGCGGTGGATACCCCCTTTGCCGTGATCAATGCGGACGATTATTACGGGGCCGAGTCCTTTCGCCTCGCGCACGGTCAGCTGATCGGGGGAGCGCCCGAGTGCATGGTGGGCTTCACCCTTGGCAATACGCTTTCGGAAAGCGGCACGGTCAGCCGTGGGATCTGTACGGTGGAGGACGGGTACCTTCGCGGGGTCGTGGAGCATACCGCCCTTGACCGCACCTGCGGTATCCCCATGGATACCGTGGTGTCCATGAACCTTTGGGGCTTCGGCACGGGCATTTTCGACGTGCTGGAGCGTGGCTTTGCCGAGTTTCTTGCCACCATGCCCGATCCTATGAAAAGCGAATATTATCTCCCCGCCGTTGTGGATCGTGAGATCCGTGAACGGGGGGCGCGTTACCGCGTTCTGCGCACTGCCGAGCGGTGGTACGGTGTCACCTACCGCGAGGATGCCGAGGCGGTCAGGGCCGCCATCCAAGCGATGACGGCGGAAGGAAAATATCCGGTTTAAAAAAGGGGAGATATGCCGCACGGCGTGTCTCCCCCTTGCTTTTGGCAGCGTTTTTTGCCGGCTGCACCGCAAAAGGAAAAGAAAATTTTGCATTTCCCCTTTTCTTTTCTCTTAATTTGTGATATACTGATATAATCTAAGCTTCGGGAGGCTATCGTATGAAGCAGGAAAAAGAGAAGAATCCCCGCCTTGGTAAGGTGGGCGGCTCGGCAGTGCTGGAGGGCGTGATGATGCGCGCCGGTGACCTGTGCGCCGTGACCTGCCGCCGTGAGGACGGGACCCTGGCCGTGGTGGAAAAAAAGGCTACCTCGGTGCGTAAAAAATATAAGATCCTCGATCTGCCCCTTATCCGTGGGGTGGTGGGCTTTATCGAGTCCTTGATATTCAGCTACTCCTGTCTTGCCGCTTCGGCCGATATCATGGGGGGCGAGGAAGAGGAGACCAAGTTTGAAAAGGGCTTCAAGCGGGTGCTTGGCGTCCGCTTTTTCGACGTGGTGATGGTGATCGCCGCCGTCCTGGGCGTTGCGCTGGCGCTTGGCCTTTTCCTGCTTTTGCCCCGCCTTGTGGCAGGCTGGATCGAGTCGCTTGCCGGGGTGGATTTCGGCCACTGGAAAAGCGCCATTGAGGGCGGGCTGAAGATCCTCATCTTTATCGGATATCTTTTGCTCGTTTCCTTGATGAAGGACATCCGCCGTACCTTCCAGTACCACGGGGCAGAGCATAAAAGCATTGCCTGCTATGAGGCAGGCGACCCTCTGACGCCCGAGGCCGCCCGTAAGCACACCCGCTTTCATCCGCGCTGCGGCACCTCCTTTATGTTTGTGATGATCCTGCTTGGGGTACTGATCGGCTTTGTGATCAATGCCGTTTTGCCCGGGCTGCCGCCTCTTCTTTATGCCCTGCTCCGTATCCTGCTTTTGCCGCTTGTCGTGGGGATCGGGTACGAGTTTATCCGCTATGCCGGCGCACACGAAAATTTTGCGGTGCGTATCCTGGCCGCCCCCGGCCTTTGGATGCAGCGCATCACCACCCGTGAACCGGACGATAGCCAGCTGGAGGTCGCCCTGACCTCGCTTCGCTATGCGCTTGTCGAGGAATTTCCGGAGCTTGACCGTGAGGCACTGCGTGCCGCGGCGGCCCCTGCCGCCAAAGCCGAGGAGGCACCCGCCGAGCCTGCCGAGACCGAGCCTGCCGAGACCGACAAAGCGGGTGACGGCGAGGCATGAGGCTTTCGGCACTTCGCGCGCGGCTTTCGGCCGCCGGGATCGAAGAGGCGGCCACCGAGGCACGCCTCTTGTTTTCCGCCTATACCGGGCTTCCGATCACCGCCCTTGTGGGGTGCGACCCGGAGTGTGACGCCCCCGCCCTTTTGGAGGCCGCCCGCCGGCGTGAGGGGCGCGAGCCCCTGGGGTATATCCTTGGGGAGGTTCCCTTTTATCGGGCCACCCTTCGCGTTACCCCCGCTTGCCTGATCCCGCGCTCGGATACCGAGAGGCTGGTCGAGCTGGCGATCGGGCATCTGCCGCGCGGGGCGCACTTTGCCGATCTTGGGACAGGGAGCGGCGCCATCGCCGTAACCGTGCTTTCCGAGCGGCCGGATACCACCGCCGTTGCCATCGATATCTCGGCGGATGCCCTGGCCGTTGCCGTGGAGAATGCCGCCCGCCTTGGCGTTTCCGACCGTATGACGGCCGTGTGCGCCGATATGCGTGCACCACTTTCGCACGGCCCCTTTGACGCGATCCTCTCCAATCCCCCGTACATTCCCGCATCTGTCGTGCCAACGCTTTCCCCCGAGGTCGGCCATGAGCCCTCTCTTGCGCTGGACGGCGGGCAGGACGGGCTTTCGCTTTATCGCGCGATCTTAGGGCACAGAGAGCATCTGAAAAAGGATGGCTTCTTCCTTTTGGAATGCGGCTATGACCAGGAGGAGGCAATGGCCCGCCTTGCCGATGCCCACGGCCTTACCTTCTTACCCTACCGCGATTACGGGCACCGCTTCCGCGGGTGCCGTCTTTTACCGCACTGACACCAAAGGATACCCCGCTTCATATACTGAAGCGAGGTGATGTCTGTGAATGTGATCCTTCTTTTCGGCGGAGACAGCGAGGAATATGAGATCTCGCTCCGGTCTGCCGCCGCCTGCCTTCGCGCTATGCCTTCGCGCCATACCGTGTATCCCGTCGGCATCAGCCGTGAGGGCGGCTGGTATCTCTGCACCGCCGACCCTGCGGCCATTGCGGCCGATACCTGGCAAGCGGGCAGTGTGCCCGTGATGCTTGCCCCTTGTCGCCACGCCCTTTTGGCGGCGGGCGAGCCCATCCCCTGTGACACCGTGCTTCCCATGCTGCACGGCGGCCTCTACGAGGGGGGCGGCGTTGCCGCGTGTCTCTCTCTTCTCGGTCTTCCTTACGTCGGCTGTCGCCCTCGGGCGGGAGTCGTGGCTATGGATAAGCTGCTGACAAAGCAGGTGGCCGAGGCCGCAGGCATTCGGGTAGCCCCGTACCGCACCGTCACGCGGGCGGCACTGGATGACCCTGCCCTGCCGGGCACTCTGCAGGCCGCACTCGGGCTTCCGATGTTTGTCAAGCCCACCTCGCTTGGCAGCTCTGTCGGGGTGACGCGCGTCACCTCGGGTGAGGAGCTTATGCCCGCACTGCGGCTGGCGCTTTCGTTTGGCGAGTGTGCCCTGTGCGAGAGGGCGATTGCGGGAGCGGAGGTCGAGCTGGCACTGCTGGAGAGGGGAGACACCCTTTTCGGCTCGGTGATCGGGGAGATCGACCCCGGCGCCCCCTTTTACCACTATCGCGCCAAATACTGCGATCATAGCTTTCGCATCTTCATACCCGCCCGCATTTCGCAGGCGGCATCGCGTACGCTTCTTTCTGCGGGGCGTGAGCTTTTTCGCCTTCTCGGCTGTCGCGGCCTTGCCAGGATAGACTTTTTCGTGACGCCCGCCGGCGAGGTGATCCTCAACGAGGTCAACACCATGCCGGGCTTTACCGACGTCAGCATGTTCCCGCAGCTTATGGCCGCGGCCGGGCTTTCGTTCGGGGAAGTGCTTGATATATTGCTTGAAAACTCGCTTTTGTAAAGTATGGTTTGCGTTTATGATAGCGGTGTAGGTGGGCTTACTGCCCTTGCCGCCCTGCGCCGCGCAGCACCGCTTTGCAACGTCCTGTATCTTGGCGATACCGCCCGTGTCCCTTACGGCACGCGGGATGCGGCCACGGTGTGCCGCTATGCGCAGGCGGCGCTTTCCTACCTTTCCGCTTATCATCCGTCGGCCGTGCTGGTGGCCTGCGGGACGGTTTCCACCGTCTTTCTGCCGTCGGTGCCACAGGGGCTTTACCGCTTTCCGCTTTTCGGCGTGGCCGAGGCGGGCGTGCGCGCCGCCGTGGCGGCCGCCCCGCACGGGCGTGTGGCCGTCCTTGGGACAGAGGCTACCGTACGGGGTGGGTATTTTGCCCGCCGCCTGCGTGAGGAGATGCCGCATGCCTCTGTCACGTCACTGGCTTGTCCCCTCTTTGTTTCCTTGGCCGAATGCGGGCTTGTCGCCCGGGGCGATCCGATCCCTGCTATGGCGGTCGAGCGGATGCTTGCCCCGCTGATCCCAAGGATGCCGGAGGTCATCCTTCTCGGCTGCACGCATTTCCCCTGGCTTGCCCCTCACATTGCCCACCTGTTTCCCGAGGCCGCACTTATAGACTGCGGCGAGGCCGCCGTCCGCGAGCTTACCCCGCTTCTTGCGGGCGAGGGGGGAGAGGGGCGCACCGAGTATCTGGTGACCGAGGGGGCAGAGGCCTTCGGGCGGTTCGCCGCCCGTATGACCGGGCACAGCCTTGGAGATGCTATCCGTGAGATCACCCTTCCCATATAAAGCAAAAGACCTACGAAAATCCATTCCGCAAAGGAGAAGTATCAATGCCCAATTACAGACGTGGCAGGATCAACGATGCCGTGGCAAAGGAGCTGGCTATCTGCCTGCGCGATGCCCGCGACCCGCGCATCCTTGACAATTTCGTTTCTGTGACCCGCGTGGAGGTCGCCCCGGATCTGAAGGTCGCAAGGGTGTACTATTCCACCCTTGGAGACTCGGCCGCCGCAGGCGAAGGTTTGCGTGCCGCGCAGGGAATGCTGCGCCGCCATCTGGCCATGACCCTGAACCTGCGCCTGACGCCCGAGCTTCTCTTCTATGCCGACGGCTCGATCGAGCACGGTGCGCGCATCGCGCGGATCCTTGAGGAGATCGGCGCCGATAAAAAGGGAAAAGAGACAGAAGGAGACGCCGACAATGAGTGACAGGATCCGTGCCATGGATAGGGACGGCATGCTAAAGGCTCTCCTTTCGCTGAAAAGGCCTGCGGTCATGCCCCACCGCAACCCGGATGGGGATGCTGTCGGCAGTGCCGTGGCGACCGTGCGCTTTTTGCGTGACCGTGGGATCGAGGCGGCGCTTCTGTCCCCGGATGGCATTCCAAGGCGCCTTGCCTTCCTCGCCGAGGGGATCCCACTCTTTGAGGGAACCCCGCAGGAGATCGTGACGGTGGACGTTGCCTCGCTTGGGCAGGCAGGGTCTGCCGGACCGTTGATCGAGGCGGCCGATACCGTCTATATGATCGACCATCACGCCATGTCTACCCCCTTTGCCCCGCACTACATCCGCCCCGAGGCCTCGGCCGTTGGGGAGGTGCTGTATGACCTGTTTACCGAGGGCGGCCTTTCGCTTACGGCTGAGATCGCCGCCCCCCTGTATGCCGCCATTGCCTCGGATACCGGTAACTTCCGTTTCCGCAACGTGAAGCCGGATACCCTGCGTAAGGCGGCCGACCTTCTGGAGTATGGGATCGATTCGGCCGAGATATCCCGTCGGCTGTTCGACATCCGCACCGCCGCCGAGCTTAGTGCCATGGCCTATGCCATCGTGGCGACCCGTTCGTTTTACGGCGGGCGGCTTTCGGTGTTGCCCATCTCGCGGGAATCGCTTCGTGAGGCCGAATGCGCGGAAAGCGATTTTGACGCCGTGATCGACACCCTCCGCGTGCGTGAGGGGGTGGAGGTTGCCGCCGTGATCCGTGAGCGCTCGGATGGCACTGTCCGTCTTTCCCTGCGCACGATGGGGGCGGATGCCGCCTCGCTGTGCGCCCTGTTCGGCGGTGGCGGCCACCGTGTGGCGGCCGGGTGCACCCTGCCTGTCAAGACGGCGGAGGAGGGACTCAGCCTTCTTCTTGCACACGCCGATTCTCTTTTTGAGAAAAATGCAGAGAAATAAAAGCACCCCTTGATTTTTAATGAAAAAACGTTTACAATAAAAAAGAACATAGTGAAAGCTGGAGGACAAGCAATGAACAGGACCTATATTAAGGACATCATTCCCGGCACCCCTTGCCGTGTGCGCGGGTTTGTAGAAAACATCCGCAACAAGCGCACCATGGCCTTTCTCGTGATCCGTGACGTGACGGGCAAGCTACAGCTGACGGTGGAAAAGGAAAAAATGCCCGAGATCGCGGCCGTGGTGGACACCCTCATGCTCGAGTCTGTCATTACCGTGACCGGTACGGTCGTGGAGAACGAGTACGTAAAGCTTGGCGGCCGTGAGATGCTGCCCGAGACCATGACGGTGGATTCGCTTGCCGATGCGATCCCGATCGGGCCGGATGCCAACATCGATACCCGTCTTGATTATCGCTGGATCGACCTGCGCACCGAAAAGAACCTTCTCATGTTCCGTGTGCAGACGGTGTTTGTCAACGCCATGCGCCGTTTCCTTCTCGAGCGCAACTTTATCGAGATCCACACGCCCAAGCTGATCGGTGCCGCCTCCGAAAGCGGTGCAGACGTGTTTGAGCTGAAGTATTTTGACCGCAAGGCCTATCTTGCGCAGAGCCCGCAGTTCTATAAGCAGATGGCCATGGCCTCGGGCTTTGAGCGCATCTTTGAGACCGGCCCGGTCTTCCGCGCCGAAAAGTCCTTTACCAATAAGCACACCACCGAGTTTACCGGCTTTGACCTCGAGTTCAGCTACATCGAGTCCCACGAGGATGTGATGAAGATGGAGGAGGAGATGCTGGCCTATGCCCTCGGCGAGGTGAAGGCACAGTACGGTGAGGCGCTGGAGGCCGTGTTCGGTCTGCCGGTCGTCGTGCCGACCCTGCCCTTCCCGCGGATGAAGCTTGCCGACGTGTATGCCGAGCTGAAGAGCCGCTATGGCTACGAGTGTCCGGCAGGGGAAGAGGGCGACCTCACCACCGAGGCCGAGCATCTGACGGCCAAGCTCTCGCTTGAGATGTTTGGACATGAGTTCCTCTTTATCACCGACTATTCGGCCGAGAAGCGCGCCTTCTATCATATGAGAGACGAGCACGGCGTGCCGATGGGCTATGACCTGATCTGGCGCGGGGTGGAGATCACCACCGGTGCCCAGCGTGAGCATCGCTATGATGTCCTCTGCGCCCAGGCCGCCGAGAAGGGTCTTTCCGAGGACGTTAAGTTCTACACCGAGTTCTTCCGCTACGGCTGCCCGCCCCACGGCGGCTTTGGTCTTGGCGTGGACCGCCTGACCATGCTTCTGACCGGCCAGCCGATCAAGGACGCGATGTTTCTGTTTAGAGGCCCGAATCGCCTCAACCCCTAATCTCGCGGGCATAAATTCCGCAACCGTAAAAGGCCACCGTTTGGTGGCCTTTTACTTTCTTCGTTGTCGGCATTCTCACCCCCT
>JAGBZZ010000058.1 GCA_017652965.1 Clostridia bacterium
CTGAAATATCCCCACCAAACCTCTTGGGGTGTTTCCACCCGTATCATCGGCGGTATCATCATGACCCACGGCGATGACAACGGCCTTGTCCTGCCGAGCGCGGTTGCCCCGATCCAGGTGGTGATCGTCCCTGTGCAGATGCACAAGGAGGGTGTCCTTGAGGCCGCACGTGCCCTGGAGGCCGAGCTTTCCAAGACCTACCGCGTAAAGCTGGACGACAGCGACAACTCGCCCGGGTGGAAGTTTGCCGAGTACGAGATGAAGGGCGTGCCGCTTCGCATTGAGATCGGCCCGCGCGATATCCAGAGCGGCCAGTGCGTGGTCGTGCGCCGCGACAACCGCGAAAAGACCTTTGTGCCGCTTAGCGAGCTTTCCACCGTGGTAGGCGAGAAGCTGGAGGCACTGACCCTGGCGCTTTACGAGAAGGCCGCCGCCAACCGTGCCGCCCGCACCTACACCGCCACCTCGCTTTCCGAGCTTTGCACCATTGCCGCCGAAAAGAGCGGTTACATCCGCGCCATGTGGTGCGGTGACAGAGCCTGCGAGGAGAAGCTGAAGGAGGTTGCCGACATCTCCTCCCGCTGCATGCCCTTTGGTGATACCGAGGAGGTTGCCCCCACCTGCGTTTGCTGTGGGAAGCCCGCCAAAACGCTTGTATACTGGGGCAAGGCCTATTGATCCTTCCCTAACCGACAGAAAGGAGCCCACCGATGCCATCGAAGATCACCACATCACGCTCGCCCGGTGGGCGTCTTCTGACGATCGAATGGCGCGACGATGCTACCCTGCCCGGCCCTTACCTTGAGGGCATTGCCCAGCACGGTGGCAGCCATGGCTACGTGGTAGTATCCGAGGAGCGCACCCCGGATGCGGCCGCCCGCCGTCAAAACGGAAGCGTGCGGCTGCGCGTCAGCCTTTTGCTGCAGCCTGCGACCCCGCCGGCGCGCGGCACCTTCTTTTCGGTGATGAGCGCCCTGGCCCTGGTGCGCACCATCCGCCGTCACTCCCCCTACGAGCCGAGGATCCGCTGGGTCAGTGACGTCCTGGTGGGCAAGCATACGATTGCCGAAGCAACGACCCGCGCCGCCCTGCGGCAGACCGGTAGCTTTCAGTACGTGATCGTCAACCTGTCGCTTCTCATCAACGAAAGCTTTGTCGGTAATCTGACCGACATTGTGCGCAGTGTCTTTCAAAGCCACCGCGAGACGCTCAGCGAACGGATCGCAGAGACCCTGATCACCGAATTTTTCTCGCTCTACGAAAGCACCACAGGCGGCGATATGTCTGCCATCCTTGCCGAGTACCGTGAGCTTTCCCTCCTGCTTGGTAAGCGCATCCGCATCCTGCAGGACGGCAAGCGTCTTTCGGCTACCGTCACGGGGATCGACGACGATGCCCATCTTGTCGTTTCCCTGCGGCACGGGAAGAGCCTTTCGCTGTTTTCCGCCTCCGAGCTGTACGACCCACACCGCGCAAAGCAGGCCATCCGAGCGGAAAAAGCGAAAAAATAAGCTATACAAAAAACAGAGAATGCAACATCCGGCATTCTCTGTTTTCTTTATGTTTTTTAAAGCTCGTTACGCACAAGATCCTCAAAGCTCTCGCGGCGGACGATCAGACGGTCCTCACCACCCGAGAGCATGACCATAGGGGGACGGGGGATGCGGTTGTAGTTGGAGGCCATGGCGTAATTGTACGCCCCGGTCGTCAGCACCGCGAGAAGATCCCCGCGTGCGGGGCGCGGCAGGACGACCCCCTCTTGGATCAGGTCACCGCTTTCGCAGCAGCGCCCGGCAACCGTGCAGACGAAATCCCGCGTATCCCCCATGCGGTCGGCCGGCTCTACGGTATAGGGCGACTCATACAGGGCAAAGCGGGGGTTGTCCGGCATACCGCCGTCAACAGATACGTAATTTTTAAATCCGGGGATGCACTTGACAGAGCCGACGGTATACAGGGTCATTCCTGCATCGGCCACGATGCTTCTGCCGGGCTCCATACGGATAGCCGGAAGCTCTATGCCCAGTGCGGTGGCCGTGGCCTTTGCCTCGGCGGCGATGACGGCGATATTCTCGGCATAGTCAATGCACGGATGCTCGGCAAGGTAGCGCACGCCCATCCCACCGCCAAGGTTCAATTCGGCAGGGGTAAAGCCGTGTGCCCTTTGCATAGCGGCCGTAAAGGTCAGCATGATGCGGGCGGCATCGATAAAGGGTGTCGTTTCAAAGATCTGCGAGCCGATATGGCAGTGATAGCCGCGCACCGCCACGTGGGGGCGGGCAAGCGCCTCGCAAAGCAGGGCCTCGGCCTGTCCGGTTTCGATGGCGGCACCGAATTTCGAATCCACCTTACCCGTGGAGATGGCGGCATGGGTGTGCGGGTCGATGCCCGGGGTCAGACGCAGAAGGACGCCCTGGGTGATCCCGCGTGAGGCGGCCTCCCACTCGATGGCATCCAGCTCGTCCACACTGTCACACACAAAGGTACCGACGCCGCAGGTCATGGCATAAGCAATATCGGCATCGGTCTTGTTGTTTCCGTGAAAATAGGCGCGCTCCATCGGGAAGCCCGCGGTATAGGCGGTATAGATCTCGCCCGAGGAGACAACGTCGATCCCCATTCCCTCCTCACGCATGATGCGATAAAGTGCCGTGACGCAAAGCGCCTTGCCGGCATACAGAGGAAGGGCTCCCTCACCGAAGGAGGCACGCATGGCCGTAAGATACAGGCGGCAACGCGCGCGGATCATGTCCTCATCCAAAAGGTACAGCGGCGTGCCGTACTTTTCGGCAAGCTCGGTCACATCCCGCCCCGCAAAGCAAAGATGTGAGGTTTCGTTTACAGAAAGATTGGGTGCAAGCATAGCTGTTGTCCTTATTCTGCCCCGTCCTGCCCGAGAAGATCCCGGACGTTGTACATCCCGGCGGGGCGATCGGTAAGATATTCGGCGGCACGCAGGGCCCCCTCGGCAAAGAGGGCGCGGCTGTGCGCCTCGTGCGTCAGTGTCAGGGTCTGGCTGCCGGTATTGACGTGTACCTCATGGCGACCGACCACGTTGCCCATACGGAGAGACTGAATACCGATCTCGCCCTTTTTGCGCGGGCAGTTGCCGCGGCGGCCAACCGTGATCTCACCGTCCTCACGCACCTCGCGCACTCCCTCGGCCAGCATCAGGGCCGTGCCGCTGGGGGCATCCAGCTTTTTGTTGTGATGCACCTCCACGATCTCCACGTCCGCATCCGGGAAGATGGCGGCGGCCTGCTTGGCCAGAGAGACAAGGAGTGCGATCCCGATCGACATATTGCCGGAATAGAAGACGGGCAGGGTCTTGGCGGCCGCGGCGATGGCGGCACGCTCTTCCTCCGTCTGCCCGGTCGTGGCAATCACCAGGGGCATTTTTCTTTCCTCGGCAAACGAAAGGAGCGAGGCAGTGGCACTGTGATGCGAAAAATCGATCAGGGCGTCTGCCTCCTCACACACGTCGGCAAGCGAGGTGTAGGTCGGGATGCCCGGGACATCCATGGGGGCGATATCCACGGCGGCGGCCACGCTCACGCGGCCTTCGGTAGCGGCCACAGCGGCCAGCATCTCACGCCCCATGCGACCCGAGGCACCTGTCAGAATGATCTTCATGCTTCCCTCACCCGTCAGCCGATAAGGCCTTCCTTACGCATCAGGCCAAGAAGCACCTCGCGGTGGGCATCCTCCATCGGCGTCAGGGGCAGGCGGAGATAATCCTCACAGAAGCCCATGGCGCTCATTGCCGCCTTGGCAGGAATCGGATTGCACTCACAGAAGAGGGCGTTCACGAGGGGGAGATACTTGGTCTGCATAGCCATCGCCCCGGCCACGTCACCGCGCAGGAAGCGCTTGCAAAGCTCAGAGGTCTCACGGGGGAGGAGGTTGGAAAGCACCGAGATGACACCGCGGCCACCGCAGGCCATGATCGGCACGATCTGATCGTCGTTGCCCGAATACAGATCCAGCTTATCCCCGACAAGGGCCACCGTCTCCACGATCTTGGAGATGTTGCCGCCCGCTTCCTTGATGGCGGCAATGTTCGGATGGTCGGCAATGGCGGCATAGGTCGCAGGCTCGATATTCACGCCGGTGCGCGAGGGCACGTTATAAAGGATCATCGGGAGGCTGCAGGCATCCGCGATGGTTTCATACATCTTGATAAGACCCTTTTGCGTAGCCTTGTTGTAATAGGGGGTCACGACGAGGTGGGCATCCGCACCGACCTCCTCGGAAAACTTGGCAAGATCCACAGCGTAGGCCGTATCGTTGGAGCCGGTGCCCGCAATGACCGGAACGCGACCGGCGACGCGGCTGACGGCATAGCGGATGGCCTCACGGTGCTCTTCATCGGTCAGGGTCGAGGATTCACCGGTCGTGCCACACACGACGAGTGCATCGATGCCCGATTCGATCTGCCAGTCGATCAAGCGGCCAAAGGCGGCAAAGTCGATCCCTTCCTCGGTCAGGGGGGTGACAAGCGCGGTAGCGGCACCTTCAAAAATCGGTTTGGTTCTCATAGGAGTATCCTTCCTTCTATCTCAATATTTCATTACAAAAAAAATAAACCCATCCTTGCGGACAGGCCACCGGAACGCACGCAACGCGAGCATTCCAAAAGGGCGATAGCACTCCGCAAACGCGACAGTAAACAGGATGTTATTCCCTTTACCAGGAGAGCCTTGCCAAGGCTCCCTTCGGCGCACTCCCCTTTCCCGCAGGCACCCCTTGGCAGGGGCACAAGAGCCTACGGTACTCTTGTCATACGCACCTCTATCTTCCTTTTCATTATACCTGCCCACCATCGGTTTGTCAAGTGCTTTTTCCTATTTCTTTATTATTTTTCACGCCGTGCAAGAAAAGGGTGACCGCCGAGGGCGGAAAGCCGTAGCGTGCGCGGAAGGCGCGGGAAAAATGCTCGGGCGAGGAGAAGCCGCATTCCTCACGCGCCATTGCCACGGTATAGCCGGGGATCCGCAAGAGCTCCTTGGCGTACTCAAGCCGCAGATCCCGCAGGTAGGCCGAAAAGGTGACCCCCATCTCACGGCGGAAGAGGGTGCTGAAGCGCGAGACCGAGAAATGCACCTGCTCGGCCACCTCAGCCTCGGTAAGTGGGGTGCGGAAGCGGCTTTGGATGTACATCACGGCAAGGCGGATGGGCGAGGGCTCGCGCGGTGCGGCATTGGCGGCGGCAAGAATGCGGTAGGCCAGCCAGCCGAGCGCCGTCTCGGTCGCGGCGCCCTCACGTAGGGTGGCCTCCATATTGCCGCCGAAAAACATGGACGCGATCTCGAGCACCGAGGTGATCCCCTCCTCGCCGAACCTGCAATTGAGCGGAAGGCGGCCAAGGTCGAGCGTCTCCCATACGGCGTGCGAGATGGCATCAAAGGCAAAGGAAAAGTTCAGAATATCGGCCGTCTCCCCCTCCGTGATATACTGATGCACGTCCTTCGGGAGAAGAAAGGTCGCATCCCCGCGCTCCATCACGCGCGCCTCTCCGTTCAGGATATGGCGGACGCGACCGCCAAGCACCAGCGTGATCTCACAGAAGTCACCGTTGGCGTGCAGGTGAAAGCCGCGCATAGCGAGCGTGCGCTTCACCCTTCCCACATAGGGGAAATGATAGCTTCTATGTAAATAGTAAGGATTTTGTTGCATATCCGATCTCCTCCTATTTCCAGTATATCGCACGGGAGCAAAAAAAGTCAATACTGTTTTTCTGTTTTTTTGTCGATTTTCATATTATTTTTAAGCAAATTCGAAGGATATCTAAAAAAAGAGAAAAAGAACGCTCAAAAAGAAATATCATTCCATTTTTTCAAAAGGATGCTATAATGGGCATAGAGGGGCACGTGAGCCCCGCAAAACAAAAGGAGAACGCTTATGAAGATTGGTTTGATTGGCCGCGGAAGCATTGCAGGCGCGCACGAGGCTGCCTACGCCCGCATTCCCGAGGCCGAGATCGTTGCGGTATGCGATATCCGCGCAGAGCGGCTTGAGGGGCTTGCCGAGGGCGTACGCACCTACCGCGATATTGATGAAATGCTGAAGGCCGAGGCCGGCCGGCTTGACTACGTGGACATCTGCCTGCCGACCTATCTGCATGCCGACGTTGCCTGCCGTGCGATGCGGGCGGGCTATCACGTGCTTTCCGAAAAGCCGATGGCAAGAACGCTTACCGAATGCGAGGAGATGTGCCGTGTCGCCAAGGAGACCGGGCGGCTTCTGATGGCGGCGTATTGCAACCGCTTTTTCACCGCCTTTCGCACGATCAAGGATTACGTAGACAGCGGTCGCTTTGGCGGCGTTGTCAGTGCCGAGTTCCGCCGTGAGGGTGGCTCGCGCGGGCCGATGGGTCACGAGAACTGGTTCCGTAACAAGGAGCTTTCGGGCGGTGCGATGCTTGACCTGCACATCCACGACGTCGATATGCTGATCGCCCTTCTCGGAATGCCAACGGCGGTCTCGGCCATGGCGCGCAACCTGATCCCCGGGAGCGGCTACGATGCTATGAGCGTCAATTACCGCTTTGGTGACGGCGCGTTTGCCAATGCGACCTGCGACTGGACCATTCCGCACGATAAATTCAACACCCGCACCATCCGCGTCAACCTGGACGGCGGCTATCTCTTCCTTGACCGTACGGCGAAGCGCACGACCTTCGTAGCGGTGGCGACCGACGGCACCGTCGAGGATCTTAGCGAGCAGATCGCCAGCTTTGATGCCTACTACAACGAGATCGTTTACTTCATGAACTGTGTGAAGAACGGGACACAGCCCACCGTTTGCCTGCCCGAGGCCAGCATGCTTTCGGTAAAGCTGGTCGAGGCCGAAATGCGCTCTGCCGATCTTGGCGGCGAGCTGATCAAGCTTTAAGGAGGATCACGGTATGAAACCGCTTGGTATCCAGCTTCACTCCCTGCGCGAGGATTTTAAGGAAGACCCCGCCCGCACGCTTTATGCCATCCGCGAGATGGGCTATAGCGGCGTAGAAATGCCGATCGGCTCGGTGACCGCCCTGAACGAAGGGCTTGGCGAGAAGGGGGCGGCCTACTATCGCCGCCTGTTTGCCGAGGCAGACCTTGCCTGCTACGGTCTTCTCACCTCTTGGGAGCTTGTGCTGCCCGAGAACCTGGAAAGAACCCTGGAATATAACATGGAGATCGGCTCGCCCTTTCTTGTGATCGGCTCGGTGCCTGAGCGCCTGATTGCCACTGAGGAGGATGCCGACCGCGCCGTGGCCTACATGAACGAGCTGAACGAAAAGATCCTGGCGGCAGGCCTTGTCACCGGGTATCACAACCATTCGAGCGATTTCACGAACACCCCCGGTGGCTATTCCTTCTACGAGCGGGTCCTAAGCAATACGCCCGAAAGCTTTGTGATGCTGCTTGACACCGGTAATGCCCTGGCGGGCGGCGGCGACTGCTACTCTCTCCTTGAAAAGTATCCGCACCGCTCTCCCTTCTTCCATCTGAAGGGCTACTCGGCCGAGCGGGACTATCTGGCAGACATTGGTGAGGACGACTTTGACTGGAAGCGGCTTTTGCGCATGGTGTACGAGGTTGGCGGTACCAAAACCGTTTCCATCGAGTTTGGCAAGCGGGGAGACTACATCCCCGCCGAGCGCGCGGCCAAGGCATACAAAACCGTCTCCCGCATTCTCGAGGAGATCGGACTTTGACATAATTGCGAGGGGCGTGGCATAGGATGTACCAAAAGAAGGGAGGCCGCCTATGCCGTTTGACAAGAATACACCCACC
>JAGBZZ010000005.1 GCA_017652965.1 Clostridia bacterium
GGATTGTGCCGCTTTGAAAAGTTAGCGGGTAAAGATAGGGCGCTTTTTCTTGACAATCCCTCCGTCATTTTCTTGCGAAAATGCCACCACCCTTTACACAAGGGAGGCTTATGGTGGAACCCGCTTACGGGTAGCAAGTAACACATGCATGGCCGGCAGGCTAGTAGAAAGCGCACTTGTGCGTAGCCGGTAGTATTAGGGCTATGCCCGAAAATGAAATACCCCCCGTTTGACGGGGGGATCTTTATTACTTTTTCCGCAGCAGGAAGCGGGACAGAAAGACGATGATCTCGGCGGGGGCAAGGATCAGGAAGAGCTGCCACAGCACCTTGGGCAGACACGCGACGTAGACCGTCAGCACGATGGACGCCACCAAAAAGGCAACCAGCACCACGTTCTTGCGGGGCTGACCCCAAAGCGAATTAAAGACGATAAGATCGATAAAAATGAGGGGGATCTGGTAGACGAACACCTGCCAGAAGGGATTGCCGAGAATGGCCAGGATCACAAAGGCAAGGGTCGCAACCGACAGAATGCCAAAGACAGACAAAAGGGTGATCGTCAGATGGCGGCGGTGTCTGCCGCTTCCCTGCGGGATCTGCTCCTTTTCCTCATGTGCGGTGAGCAGCCAGTCCACGCTGACGTCAAAAAGGCGGGCAAGATCCAAAAGGACGTAGGCATCCGGCACAGCCTCGGCCCTTTCCCACTTTGAGATGGCCTTGTCCGAATAGGAGAGGGCTTCTCCAAGCTCTAACTGGGTCATCTTGCGGGAGGTACGCAGGGCGGCTATATTCCTGGCCGTGATCTCGCGCAGGTCGGGGGTGCGCTCACAGGATGCGTCTTTCTCGCTCATCGGATCTGCTCCTTTCCGTAAAATTACATTCTTGCTTTTTATTATAGCACAAAAAAGGCGCTCCGTCAACCGTTTCGCACCTATCGGAATTTGCTTTTTCCAAAAATTTTTTCTCTTTTTTTCGGACTTTTCCGCATTTATATGACGCTTAGCGGTTGACAAAGGGCGCGGGCGGGAGGTATAATAGTGATATTATTTATATTTACTTGCTCGTAAAAGGATAATTTACTATGATTTTTGCAAAGGAAGAAACCCTCAGCCGCCCCGAAATGGAGGCACTGCAGCTTTCCCGCCTTCAGGAGACGGTGGCAAGGGTCTATGAAAAGGTAGCCCCCTACCGCAAGAAGATGGAGGAGCGCGGCGTCCGCCCCGAGGACATCCGCACGCTTTCGGATCTTGCCAAGCTGCCCTTTGTCACTAAGGCCGACCTGCGTGACAACTATCCCTTCGGCCTGTTTGCCGTCCCGCAGGAGGAGCTTTTGCGGGTGCATGCCTCGTCGGGCACGACGGGTAAGCCGACGGTTGTCGGGTACACCGCCGGTGACATGGAGGTGTGGACCGAGTGCGTGGCCAGAATCGCGGCCGCCGGCGGCGCCAGCCGAAGCGACATGGCGCAGATCTGCTTTGGCTACGGGATGTTTACGGGGGCGCTTGGCCTGCATTACGGTCTTGAAAAGATCGGGGCGACCATTATCCCCTCCTCTACCGGAAATTCCGAAAAGCAGATCATGTATATGAAGGACTTTGGCACGACCCTGCTGGTTGCGACCCCGTCCTATGCCCTCCGCCTTGCCGAGGTGGCACGCGAGATGGGCATTGACCCCGCCCGTGACCTCTCTGTCAGGATCGGGCTTGTGGGCAGTGAGCTTCTGACCGAGGCCATGCGTGAGGAAATGCACAGAGCCTGGGGTGACGGTATGCTGGTCACCTCCAACTACGGCATGAGCGAGCTGATGGGCCCCGGCGTATCGGGCGAGTGCGAGTACATGGACGGGATGCACATCAACGAGGACTTCTTCCTGCCCGAGATCATCGACCCCGAGACCGAGGAGGTCCTGCCCCCCGGTGAGCGCGGCGAGCTGGTGATCACCTGTATCAAGAAGGAGGCCCTGCCCCTTATCCGCTACCGCACCAAGGACATCACTCGCCTCGTCTATGAGCCCTGCCGCTGTGGGCGTACCACCTGCCGCATGGAGAACCTCTCGGGGCGGAGCGACGATATGCTGAAGATCCGCGGGGTCAACGTCTTCCCGGGGCAGATCGAGGAGGTCATCCTCTCGATCCCCGAGCTTGGCCCGCATTATGAGATCATCGTAGAGCGTGACGGCTATGCCGACAAGCTTTCGGTACGGGTAGAGCTGGTCACGGCGACCGACTCGTTCGGTGAGCTTGAACGCATCGCCTCTCTTGCCCGCAATAAGCTCCGCGTGGTGCTTGGCCTGGATGCCAAGATCCTCTTGGAGTCTCCCAATACCCTGCAACGCTTTGAAGGAAAAGCAAAGCGCATCAAAGATCTAAGGAGTAAGCAATAATGGAAAAGAAGATCATGCTTGGCAATGATGCCATCGCGCGCGGTGCTTTTGAAGCAGGCGTGAAGGTGTCCAGTGCCTACCCCGGGACCCCCAGCACCGAGATCAGCGAGGCGCTGGCCACCTATCCCGAGGTCTATACCGAATGGGCCCCGAACGAGAAGGTCGCCATGGAGGTGGCCGCCGGTGCCTCTATCTCGGGTGTGCGTTCCCTTGCGTGCATGAAGCACGTGGGGCTTAACGTCGCCTCCGACCCCATCTACACCCTGGCCTATACCGGCGTTGGCGGCGGGCTTGTCGTGGTGGTGGCCGATGACCCCGGCCTTGCCTCCTCGCAGAACGAGCAGGACACCCGCATGGTCGCCCGTTCGGCCCATCTGCCGGTGCTTGAGCCCTCGGACAGTGCCGAGGCCAAGGAGTTTATGAAGCTGGCGTACGCCCTCAGCGAGGAGTACGATACCCCCGTTATCCTGCGTACCACCACCAAGCTTGCCCACTCGCAAAGCACGGTGCCGCTTTGTGAGCGTGCCGTGCCCGAGGATAAGGTGTACGAGCGCTCGGTGCCGAAGTACGTGATGATGCCCGCCTCTGCCATCGGCCGCCACAAGGTCGTGGAGGCGCGTGAGATAAGGATGGCCGAGGACGCCTGCGGCTTTGCCATCAACCGTACCGAGTGGGGGGATAAGCGCATCGGCTTTATCACCTCGGGTATCGCCTATCAGTACGTCAAGGAGGCCGCCCCCGAGGCCAGCATCCTGAAGCTGGGGCTTGTCAATCCCCTGCCCCGCAAGCTGATCGAGGAGTTCGTGGCCGCCGTCGATACCGTTTACATCTTTGAGGAGCTTGAGCCTGTTATCGAGGAGCAGGTGCGCTCCTGGGGGCTTTCGGTCATCGGTAAGGAGGTCTTTACCAAGCAGGGCGAGTACAGTGCCGCGCTCCTTCGCCGTGTGCTGACGGGTAAGGACAGCACCGCCTTCGGGAAGGCCGAGGTGCCCGCCCGCCCGCCGATCCTTTGCCCCGGCTGCCCGCACCGCAGCGTCTTCTCGGTGCTGTCCAAGCTGAAGATCCATGCCGCCGGCGACATCGGCTGCTATACGCTTGGCGCGGTGGCGCCCCTTTCGGTCATCGATACCACCATCTGCATGGGTGCCTCTATCTCCACCCTGCACGGGATCGAGAAGGCCAAGGGCAAGGAATTTATCAAGAACTGGGTCGCCGTGATCGGGGATTCGACCTTCCTGCATACCGGCATCAACTCGCTGATCAATATGGTCTACAACAAGTCCACGGCCACCGTGATGATCCTTGACAACCGCACCACGGGTATGACCGGCCACCAGGAGCACGCCGCCACGGGTAAGACCCTCTCGGGTGAGCCCACCGTGGCCATCGACCTTGCCGAGCTTTGCCGCGCGGTGGGGGTAGAGCGTGTCCTGGAGATCAATGCCTTTGACGTGGACGCCCTGGAGGCGGCCATTAAGGAAAGCGTAGCCGGGGACGTTTTGACCGTGATCATCGCCAAGGCGCCCTGCGCCCTTCTGAAGGGGCAAAGCTTCCCCTATCGCTGTGTTGTCGATGCCGAGGCCTGCCGCCGTTGCGGCGCCTGCATGAAGATCGGCTGCCCTGCGATCTCCAAAAATGAGGACGGCACCGTGCGGATCGATGATGCGGCCTGCAACGGGTGCGGTCTTTGCATGAGCCGTTGCAAGTTCGGTGCGATACGAAAGGTGGAAAAAGCATGAATATCATGATCGTCGGTGTCGGTGGTCAGGGCACACTTCTGACCAGCCGCATTATCGGTAAAACTGCCCTGGAGGCAGGCTATGAGGTCAAGATCTCCGAGGTGCACGGTATGGCCCAGCGCGGCGGTAGCGTGGTGACCTTTGTCCGCTTTGGCGAGACGGTGTACGAGCCTGTCTGCGAGGAGGGCGAGGTGGATGTCCTCATCTCCTTTGAAAAGCTGGAGGCTCTGCGCTATGCGCACTTTCTGAAGCCCGACGGGGTGCTGGTGGTCAACGACTGCCGCATTGACCCGATGACCGTCACGGTCGGCAATGCCACCTATCCCGAGGGGATCTTAGATAAGCTGGCGGCCGAGCATACCGTCCTCACGGTAGACGGCGGCGCCATTGCCCGCTCGCTTGGAAACAGCCGCGTCCTGAACTCGGTGGTGCTGGGGGCGGCCGCCCGCCGCATCGGCTTTACCGAGGAGGCCTGGCTCTCTGTCCTTTCCGCAACCGTACCGCAGAAGACGGTGGCCATCAACGAGGCCGCCTTCCGCGCGGGCTACGAGGCGTAAGGCATACGCCAAAAGGAGGATACACGCATGACTGTCAAGCAGCTGTCGGTTTTTGTGGAAAACAGAAAGGGGCGCCTTGGAGAGGTTCTGGGCGTTCTGAAGCAGCACGGGGTCAGCATCCTTTCGATGAGCCTTGCCGATACCACCGAGTACGGCCTGCTCCGTCTGATCGTCAACGACCCCGAAAAGGGACGGGAAAATCTTCTGGCGGCCGGCTTCTCCAGTATGGTGGCCGAGGTGCTGATCATCAAGATCCCCCACCGCTCCGGAAGCCTGCAGGAGATCCTCAGTGTGATCTCCGAGGCCGACGTCAGCATTGAGTATATGTACGGTCTTTCGGTCGGCGCGGCCGACGCCTGCGTGGTGATGAAGACCGGGGATCTCGGTGCCGCGATGCGCGTCCTTAGCGAAAACCGCATCGAAACCGTCACCGCACGGGAGCTGGAGGCGCTGTAAGCCTCATTCCCTGCGCGCCGTAAAGAAAACCTTACAAAACCATATATTATGCATACAGGGGGGACCCGCCTATGAGCAACGAAATGCTGGATCCGCATCTTTTGGATGAAAAGGTAAAGGAGCAGGACGTCGTTTGGTCGGATGCGCGGAGCGCCCCCTTTTCTCTTTGCGGGGTGTATTACGACGAGGGCGCAGGCGCCTATCGCCGCCTTAAGAGGGCGCTTGCCGAGTCTGTCAACCGCGGGGTGAGATACTACGCCTCCTGCACGGCGGGCGGGCGGCTTCGCTTTCTGACCGATTCGCCCTACGTGGCCATCTCGGCTAAGATCCCGCACGTGGGGGTGGAATCCAACATGCCCCTTACCACCATGTGCGGCTTTTCGCTCTACTGTGACGGCATCTTCCGCGGGAAGCTTTCGGCCACCGCGGCCGAGGCGCGTGCCTCTGCCGAGGGGGAGGTCATTTTTGCCGGCACCATCCGCACGCGCATGCCTGCGGGCACACTGTGCGCGTGTGAGCTCTACTTCCCTCTTTACGGGGGTCTGCGGGAGCTTTGGATCGGGCTTGCCGAGGGGGCAACGCTTCTGCCGCCCCGCCCCTACACAAGGGTAAAGCCGATGGTCTTTTACGGCAGCTCGATCACCCAGGGGGCGGCCGCCTCCCGCCCGGGGAACGAGTGCGGGGCGATCCTTGCCCGCCGCTTTGACTCGGACTATATAAATCTCGGCTTTTCGGGCAGTGGCAATGGGGAAGAGCCGATGCTTGACTACCTCTGCGGCCTGGATGCGGGGGCGTATATCTTTGACTACAACCTTTGGCAAAGCCGCCCCGAGCGCATCCTGCCCCCGCATTACGAGATCTACCGCCGCCTGCGAGAGGCGCACCCCGAGGTGCCGATCCTTCTGATCGACAAGCCGGGCATCACCTTTGCCCCGGAGGATCACGCCATCCGCGCCCCTATCATCCGCGCTACCTATGAGCGGGCAAAAAGAGAGGGGGATCGCCTGGTCGCCTATCTCGATTCGGCCGATATCTTCGGCCGGGCGGTAGGGGAAGCGGCAAGCGCCGATGCCTTTGCCGACACCGCCCATCCGAACGACCTTGGCTTTTACATGATGGCAAACGCCATGGAGCCGATCCTTGCCGAGCTTTTCAAAAGGGCCGAGGAGAGGTAAAGGACGCAAAAAAGAGGAGCCGCGCGGCTGCTCTTTTCCTTTTTTCTTTAAAGCGTTTCGATAAATTTCTTGAGATTGGCGTGACCGCGCCCGATGGCGCTTATGCAGTCCTCGCGCCCCTCAAACTCGATAGACACGTACCCGTCGTAGCCCGCCGCCTTCAGGATCGAAAGGCAACGCTTGACAGGCACGACCCCCTCGCCGATCACGGCAGGGGCAATGAAGGTGCCGGCGCGGGTCATGTGTGCGCCCTCGCCAAGCGCATCCTCTCTCTTTGTGAAGTCCTTGGCGTGAACGTGGAAGGCGTAGGGCGCCAAGCGCGAAACGGCATGGGCAGGGCTCTCGTCCACCCCCATAAAGTTACCCATATCGATAAGTAAGCCGTAGTTATCGTGCGCCACCGCATTGAAAAGCCGCTCGACCCTGTCACTGTCCTGGGCGATGCGCCCGTGGTTTTCGGTGCAGGTGCGGATGCCAAGGGTAGCGGCGTACTCGGTCACGGCACGGGCATTCTCGGCGATGGTGGGCAGCATCAGGTCAAAGCTCCGCCCACGGCCGGTCTTGGTAAGGGTGTAGCACACGTCATGGCGCATAAGGGGCGCCCCGAGGATCTGACAAACGTCCAGCTGATTCTTAAGGCGTGCGATCTCGGCAAGCTCCTCCTCGCGGCTTTCCTTATAAAGGCAACCGCCGATCGTATAGGCGATCACCTCGATGCCCACCCTCTCGGCCTCCTTGCGGATGCTTTCGGCAAGTCTTTTCTGCTCATCGAGGCTTTGGGCCTTCATATCGGTAAATTCAATGGCGGCAAAGCCCATCTCGGCGGCCTTGGCCACGCAGGAAAGCTGGGTCATCTTCCCTTCCCGGATGTATCCCTCAAACGAATAGGCGCTAACAGCGGTCTTCATAGTATGCTTCTTCCTTTCTCTTTCAGTGAATGATGACCTCATGGCCGGTTCTTGCCGACTCATAGATCGCATCCAGGATCTTCATCACGGCGATCCCGTCCTCGGCGTTATCGGTATTCAGATTGCCCGAGGCGATCGACTCGGCAAATTCGGCAAGCTCGGCCGCAAAGCTGCTTCTTTCCAGCTTCAGATTCTTGGTTTCGATCGCAATATCCGAAAGGTAGCCGTTCACCTCGGTATAGAGGGTCAGGCGCCCCTTTCCGGTCGAGAAGCCGCCCTTGGTGCCGTAAAGATCCAGCCCACTGTCGGCCTCGCCGTTCAGGCTATAGGAGGTCTCAAGAGAAATGACGGCGCCGTTATCAAAGCGGATAAGGGCGGTGCCGAGATCCTCTACATCGCACACGTCGGCAGGCGATGCCCCGACAGGCGACCAGCCCACCGCCGTCTTCAGATGGTCGCGGCGGCCAAGCTTATCAAAGGTGGCGGCAAAAACCGAGACCGGCTGCGGCCGCCCCATTAGATACCGCGCCCTGTCGATGACGTGCACGCCAAGGTCAATGACCGGGCCGCCGCCCGAGCGTGCCTTATCCGAGAACCAGCCGCCGGGGTTGCCGTGGCGGCGGACGTAGCGGGCACGGGCATAGTAGATGTCACCAAGGTAGCCGGCATCGATATAGTCCTTCACCACGATAGCCTCGGGGCTGTAGCGGGACACAAAGCCGATCATAAGAAGCTTGCCGTTCTTCTTTGCGGCGGCCAGCATCTCCTCGGCCTCCTTGGTATTGTAGGCCATCGGCTTTTCGCAAATGACGTGCAGGCCTGCGTTCAGGGCGGCAATGGTGCAGGCGGCGTGGTTGCAGTTCCACACGCACACGTCCGCCCCGTCAAGCTCGCGCTCGGCCGCCAGCATGCTTTCCACGTCGGTATAGCGGTTGGCAATGCCGTACTTATCGGCCGTGGTCGCAAGGCGGGCAGGGTCGGTATCGCAGATCGCAGCGATCTCCACGCTCGGCAGGGTGCGGTAGGCATCCAGATGGGTGTTGGCAATGTTGCCCGCCCCGATCAGGGCGATTTTTATCTTCTTCATGCTCAGTTCCTCCCCATGACGGCTTCCAGGTACCTCTTGGCGGTGTAGATGTCGGCCTCGGGATCGGCGCCGACCTCCCGCTCAATGGTCAGAAATCCGCGATAGCCGATCTCCTCCAGGGCGCGCAGATACTTGTCAAAGTCCACGCTTCCCGTCCCAAGCGGCACCTCCTCGTGGGCGCGCTCACGGCGGATCTCCTCGGGCACCGGATGCACGATGCGATAGACGTACTCGGGGTCGATATAGCGGTACATCACACCGTCCTTGGCGTGGGTATGTACGATATAGCGAGCAAGGTTACGGACGGCATCGGCGGCATCGTCCCCCACCACCATGGCAAGGTTTGCAGGGTCAAGGTTGACGGCAACGCCGGTGGAATGCAGGGAGTCAAGGAATTCCTTAAGGACCGCCGAGGGCTCGGGCCCTGTCTCAATGGCGAAGTGCGCCCCGATGCTGTCGGCATAGCCGGCAAGCTGGAAGCAGGCCTCCTGCATGATCTTGTATCTCTCGTGATTCTTGTCGGACGGCACGACCCCGATGTGGGTGGTCACCACGTCGGTCTCCAGCTCCTTGGCAAGGTCAAGGATGCGCTTGGATTTCTCGATAAGCTCGGGGTTCTTCTCCCGGTTGCCAAAGCCGTGGCCAAGGTCACCGCAAAGGGCGGAAAAGACAAGCCCCTGCGACTTTACCTCATCAAGCAGGGCGCGGCGGGCGGCGGGCGAAAGATTCTCCGGGCTGTTTTCGCCGCTGGTGGCATACATCTGGATGCCCGCGGCCCCCATGGCGGCCGCCTTTTTGATAGCGGTGCTTCTGTCTGTCTTAAAGGACTCAAGAATCACACCGATAGGAAACTGAAACATAGGTTACCTCTCCTTACTTCGTTTCGTTCGGGAAAATTGCACCTGGGTATTGCTTTCCCTCAATTGTTACTATATAATAGATGCAAGCCGATTGCAAGGCACAATACTGCCTTTCTTTAACACAATCTTGATATTTCGATAAGGAGACCCCTATGGGAAGCATCACACACGAGATCCATCGGATGAAAAACCCGCAACTTCCCTTTATCTTTCACCTTTGCCGGGTAGAGGCAAACGGCATCCTGCCCAACTGGCACGAAAACATTGAGCTTTTGTGCTTTTTGGAGGGGGAGGGCACCATGACCTTAGACGGCCGCCCCTATCGGGTCGGGCGGGGGGACGTGGGGGTGGTAAATGCCGACCGCCTGCACGTGACGGGCGGCGAGCCCTCGCTTTCCTATTACTGCCTGATCGTGGATAGCGGCTTTTGCATGGAAAACGGGATCGACGTCAGCCGCTTGGAATTTTCCGAGCTTGTGCGGGACGAGGCGATCTTTGCCGCCCACGCCGAGATTTGCGCCCTGCTTCAAAGACTGCAGGAGGGCAAGGCAGACCCCGCCGTCGTGCCTGCTCTGCGCCACTGCGTGCTTGGCATCCTTTTGCGGCTTGTCTCCCACCACCTGACGGCAGGGGGGCAGGAAAGCAAGGAGGCGGCGCGCGGGCGTGACCGCGTCAAGGAGGTGGTGCGGTATCTGCGCACGGTAAACAGGGCGATCAGCCTGAACGAGATCGCCAAGGAAATGGGGATGAGCAAGTTCTACCTCTGCCGCGAGTTCAAGCGCATCACCGGCACCACCGTGGTTGCCTATCTCAACCGCA
>JAGBZZ010000059.1 GCA_017652965.1 Clostridia bacterium
AATTGCACAGACTCGGGGTTATCGTCGCGGCCCTCCTTACAGTGCTCACGCGTCCAGGCAAGTGCCTTTTCGTAGGCCTCCTTGTCGTAGATGCCCTCCTCCATACGGCGCAGGATCTCGACCTCGTCGACCGACTCGATACGCATGCCGAAGTAGGACTCCATGAAATCCTGATCCATGATCGAGCCGGCAATGCCCATGCACTGCGAGCCGATCTGCAGGTAGGACTTGCCGCGCATGGTGGCAACGGCAATGGCGGCACGGCCGAAGCGAAGGAGCTTTTCCTTCACGTCCTCGGGGATGTCGCTGACCATGTTAACGTCCTGCACCTCATGGCCGTAAATGCCGAAGGCGGGAAGCCCCTTCTGGGCGTGGCCGGCCAGCACGGCGGCAAGGTAAACGGCGCCGGGGCGCTCGGTCCCGTTGAAGCCCCAAACACCCTTGATGGTGTTCGGATCCATGTCCATGGTCTCAGAGCCGTAGCACCAGCAGGGAGTGACCGACAGGGTGATGTCGACCCCCGCCTTCTTGAACTTGTCGGCGCAGGCGGCAGCCTCGGGCACGCGGCCGATGCTGGAATCGGCGATCACAACGCGGACGGGCTCACCGTTCGAATAGTAGAGATTTTCCTCAAAGAGCTTCTTAGCCGCCTCGGCCATTGCCATCGTCTGCTTTTCGAGGCTCTGGCGAAGCATCATGGGGCCGCAACGGCCATCGATGCAGGGGCGGATGCCGATGACCGGATAGTCACCGATGTATCTGTTTTGTGCCATGGTATATTCCTCCTTAAAATATGTAAAAGCTTTGATTTTATTATACCTTATTGCCGCCGCCTTGTCAATAGGAAAGCGGCCGGCTTGCCTATTTCTTCCCGGTGGGCAGCCACCTGGCGTATTCTCCGGGCGAAAGGCCGAAGCGCTTTTTGAAATCCCGCGAGAAGTTGGCAAGAGAGGAGTAGGAAAGTGTCTCGGAGATCTCGGTGATGGGGGCGCCGTCTGCAAGGCGGGCGGCGGCGTATTCAAAGCGGCGGTCGGCATAGTATCTCTTCGGCGAGACACCGAAATCGTGCTTGAAGACCTTATAGAGATAGGACGGGGAATAGCCGAAACGGCGCGAGAGCGCCTCGGTAGAGAAGGGGGCGCGGAAATTCTCGTCCAGGTGTGCGCGGATGCGAAGCGAAAGATCCCCTGCGCGGTCATGCTCGTCCGTGACGTATAGCACGAGGGCCTCGGTCAGGCGGCGCACGGCGGCGTGATCCCCACCCGTGATATAGCGCTGGATGAGGGTCAGAAGGTCGAAAAGCAGGGGCTCTTTTTCCGGGTCACGCACGATGGGGGCCGAGATCTTCGGTGTGGTGAGAAGATGCAGGTAAAGATGGTCAAGCTTGTCGTCGCTGTCCTCCCAGATCGAATACACGCAGTCGGCAGGCAGGATATAGAGAAGCCCGGGCATCAGGCGGAACTCTCTTTCTCCGTCACGGTAATAGGCCGTGCCGCCGAGGATGTAATAAACGCGCGAAAAGGTCGGGCGGTGATTTAAAAAGCCCCACGTGGCGGGTGTAAAGCCGCGCCCGTAGGAAAAGACGGAATTGATCAGCATGGGCAATACCTCACTTGCTTCTATTATAAAAAGTGCGTGCGGGCTTGTCAATATTTTTCTCAAAAATGATAAGTGTGGGGTGAGATATGATATTCAACTTTTCGGAATATGTGGTAGAATAAAGGTAACCTTAAAAATTGAATGCGAGGTGCATCTTATGACAAATAAGGAATGGTTCAAGCAAGCGAAATTCGGTATGTTCATCCACTGGGGTCTTTACTCGGTGCTGGGCGGCCAGTGGAAGCACGGCCCGTACTACCCCTACTACGGCGAGTGGATCCAAAACCGCCTGCAGATCCCGATCAAGGAATACGAGCCCCTGACGGCCGCCTTTAACCCCATCTTTTTTGATGCGGAGGAGTGGGTCACGATGGCCAAGGAGGCGGGCATGGAATACCTCGTGATCACCTCCAAGCATCACGACGGCTTTGCCCTCTTTAAGTCGGAGGTCGATCGCTTCAACGTGGTGGATGCCACCCCCTTTGGCCGCGATATCATTGCCGAGCTGGCCGCCGCCTGTAAAAAGCACGGCCTGCGCTTCGGCCTTTACTACTCGCAGTACGTAGACTGGCATGAGGAGCATGCCGGCGGCTGGCGTGCCGACAAGGATGGCCCGTGCAAGACCTGGTCGAACTACTGGGATTTCCCGGATCACTCGGGCAAGGATTTCAACATCGCCTGGGAGAAGAAGCTGAAGCCCCAGCTGCGTGAGATCCTGACGAGGTACGGCGATATTGCCACCCTGTGGTGCGATACCCCCTACGGTAAAAACGAGGAGGAGAGCCGCATGGTGTATGAGTTTATCAAGTCGGTAAATCCCGACGTTCTGGTCAATACCCGCGTGGGCAACGGCTACGGTGACTACGTGGTCATGGCCGACAACCAGATCCCGGATGAATTCATGGATGCCGGCGTCCTGGCCGAGTCTCCCATCACCCTGAATAAGACCTGGGGCTACCGCGCCTTTGACCAGGATTGGAAGGATGCCGACCGTGTCCTTGAGATCAAAAAGCATTTGAACGACCGCGGCGTCAATCTTCTCATCAACATTGGCCCCGATCATCTCGGCCGTTTCCCGTCGGGGGCGGTCAAGGTCCTTCGCGATCTTGCAGAGAGAAGAAGGAACGAGGCCAAATAATCCCTTCCCGCATAGGGAAACAAAAAAGAGATACCCAAGATAGCAAAGGGTATCTCTTTTTTTTACAGGCGCAGGCCTGCTTCAAATTCGCGCAGGGCGTTCAGGTAGGCCTCGGGGTCCCGGGGATAGGCTAAGGCGTGATCTGCCCCCGGGACGGTAATAAGGTGACAGGGGGCAGCGGCCGCGGCCGAAAGGCGGCGGCTCATCTCACAGGGGACAAAGCCGTCGGCCTCGCCGTGGTAGAGGATCACGGGCAGGCGGGTACGGGCGATGGCCGAGAGGGGAGAGGTCTCGTCCGGGTCAAAGTGGCCGAAAAGACGGGCACCGAGACGGACAAAGGGATACAGCAGACGGGCAGGCAGGCGGCGCGAACGCATGACCGTCATGATAATATCACGCGCCGAGGAGTAGGGGCAATCGGCCAGAATGGCATAGACGTTTTCGGGCAGGGGCTCGCCCGCCGCCATCAGGACGGTGGCCGCACCCATTGAGACACCCGACAGCATAATGCGCACCGAGGGGCCGAAGGCTTTTATCACGTAGTCCACCCACGAAAGGCAGTCCCACCTCTCACGAATGCCGAAGGTGATGACCCGCCCCTCGCTTTCCCCCGCGGCGCGCTGGCTGACCACCAGGGCGTTATGCCCGACGGCAAAGGCGCGCTCGATGGCGCCGCTCATATCCCGCTCGGGGTCTCCGCGGTAGCCGTGAAAGAGGATCTCGATCGGGGCGGCGGGGTCGGTCTCATAGTATCGGCCGCGCAGGGTCAGCCCGTCACGCGCACACGTCTCACACAGGCGGTAGGGCAGGGCGCGCATGGCGTCGATCCAGGCGATCATTTGAGGGTGAAAGGGGCGGAAGGCCTCGCCGGGCGGCAGGTGATATTCACCCGTGCCGTCCTCTCGCTTGCGGCGGGAAAGAAAGACGGCGAAAAAGCAAAAGTAGGAAAGCCCCACGGCAAGGACAAGGAGAAAAAGAAGGGCAATGGCGGCGTAAAGCATGGCGGTCTCCCAAATCAGTGGCGATAGGTGGCAATATACGTGACGGCCGCCCCGTCGGCCGCGCGGCAGGTGATGCGGGTCTCGGTCGGGCGGAGGTCGGCATCAAAAAGCATCGTCAGGGTAAGGGCGGAAAGCCCCGCGGTCTTCTGGTCGAAAAGCATAGGCACGGCGCTGTCCTTGACCTCGCCGGAAAGCGAGTAGCCCTCCTCCTCCTCCGCGATGGCAAGCGAGGCGAAGAAGTCGCGGTCGAGGGTCGGATAACGGAAGGTGATGGTTTCAAGCTGCATAAGGATATCGTTTGTCACCTCGGGGGAATAGTCGGTCAGGGTATCCCCGATGACGGTGAGATGCCCGGTAAGCGTTTCGGTGGGCTTGCCCGCCGAAAGAGCGGCATCGACAGACAGAAGCCGCTCGATGCAATAGGTGTAGGAGACCGTCTCGCCCTCTGCGGTAAAGGCAAAGGTCGAGGTCAGGGTCACGGCGGGGTCTTGGTAGGTGGCCGTCACGGTGGCGGCACTCTCACGCGGGGTGGCCTTTTCTATGGCATCCGAGAGGGCGGAAAGTGTGGGCAGGGGATCGCTCCCGCCGCCTGCCGTCGTGCCGTTGCCAAGCGGGGCAAGGAGCGCGCAGGAGGAAAGGACAAGCGAGAGAAGCAGCAAAAGCGCGGTAAGAGAAAATCTTTTCATAGCGTCACCTCACGAGCCGTAAAGACGGCGGAACACAAGCGCCAGCACCGCCAGCACCTCGGTGGCGGCGGTCAAAAGGCGGGTGTCGGCAAACAGAAGCGAAAACAACGTGTCACCAAAGCCGCTGTTGATCTCGGTTACCCGCCCGTCGTAGGTCGCGCAGGCGGCATCCAAGGCCTCCTTATCGGTTCGGATGGCATCGGCATCGGCGTACGGCTCGATCGCTCTTGCCTCGGCCACCGCCGCAAGAAAGGCTGCCGCGTCCTCGGCCGCAAGGGCCCTGGCCACCGCGGCACGGTAATCGTCTGTGCCCGGCATGGGCAGGGGGTCGGTGGGGGTATCGGTGTAGCTGTCTCCGCATACACCGCACAGATGCAGCGTGTAGCCACCCGCCGTATAGGACGGCGGCACGACCGTGCTTTCATAGGAATGCGGCAGGGTCGGGATGGCCGCGCTTGTGCGCATCCCGCAGGCGGTACAGCGGAAGTAGCGCGTCCCCTCCTCGCCGCAGGTGGCGGGGATGACGGCGTATTCGAGGTAGGTATGCTCGCCTGTGCAGGGGGGCACGGCGGCGGGCAGGGGATAGCTGCCGATCTCAAGGCCCGTGCCGTGGATGTCCTGCGCCTCGGCGAAGTAGAGGGTACCGCCGTAGCCGTAAAGGCCAAGCAGGAGGCCGTCCACGGTATGCACGGTGCTTGCCGTGCCGCTTGCGGGGTCAATGGCCAGGATGCTGTGCGGGGCGTTGGTGTAAAGCAGGCCGCCGTGCGCGGCAAGGCCGGTGGGCTTTTCGGCAAGCGTCTGCATGCCGGTGCGCCAGCTTCCCTCAACCGTGTAGAGATGGCTTTCCTCCAAAAGCGAGGCGCCAAGGCGGTAAAGCTTACCGTCCGTGATGCCGTAGGCGATCCCGTCCGAAATGGCGGTGGAGGTGTGGATCTCGTTCAGAAGGATATCGTCGTAGCGGGTGTCGCTGCATACGACCCCGCCGTAGTTTTCGCGGTTTCCGTGCCCGGCCGCATCCATGGCGGCATCGCTTTTTAAAAAGCTTGTGTGATGGGCGGTCCCGGGGGCATCCTCGCCGCCCACCAGGGGGTCACCCCAGGTGACGTCCACGTGGTAGGGGATGCCGTCGAGATAGACGATGTTCCAGATATGCGGCGTGCCGTTATCCTCGCCCGTTGCGTAGCTTGTCGGGATATCGAAGTGAGAGAGAAGGGCGATATAAACGAGGGTATAGGACTGGCACACCCCCTGCCCCTCGGTCAGGAAGCGGTAGGCATCGTAGATCGCCAGGGTGGTGTCGTAGGCAAAGGCGGTGCAGAGGTAATCGTGCAGATAGAGGCAGATCAGCGCCTCCGGCCAGGTCGGGTCTACCCCGGCCAGGATCTCGTCAAGCGCGATAAGGTAGCGGGCGCGTGCCTCCTCAAGTGCCTCCCCCGTCAAGGTATACTGCGGGACTACGGCCGCCACGATCTCACCGGTTGACGAGAGGGAATAGCTTTGGTCGAGGTGGAAAAGCTCGGGCACCGAGTAATAAAGGTGTTGCATGGCTGCGCTGACCTCGTCCCTGTCGGCGCGGAAGGACGAGATATCGATCCTCTCCTCGCCCGCCATCATACCGCGGTACAGCGCGGCCTCCAGGGGCGGAAGACTCTCCCCCACACTGTCAAGCGAGGCCGTGGGCGTCCCCTCGGCGGCATAGGCGACAGGGGGGAGGGCAGAGGAAAGCAGAAGAAAGAGACAAAGAAGCGCAAGGGCGCGCATCGTATAAGACTTCATAGGCGTTCTCCCGTTTTGCGGTGGGCGGCATGGCCGCCGTCTTATTCAAAATAGCCGTGGTAAGCGGCACTTTCGGGGGTGGAGCCGAACAGATGGCGGTAAAGCTCCACAAAGTATCCGTCGGTCATGGAGGCGATATAGTCCACCACCAGCTGGTTAGGCTCGGTGCTTTCGTAGGGGGTCTTTCGCGTATAGTGCGCGGCATTCACGTAGGCGATATGGTGGGTAAAGATGGGCGACTCCTCCCGTCCTGCGGTCAGATCCTCCAAAAGACGGTGGTAAAGCGCCTCCATCATCGGGGCGACCGTGCTGTCAAACACACGGCTGACCTTTTCCGACAGGTAGATCCTGCGGTAGTTTTCCTCCTTTGCGGCACTGAGGGCCTCAAAGTGGGCACTGTCCATGCGGATCACCCGCCCGCCGTAGCTATGCTCGATGATATTCACGATCATGTTGTGGATGATCTCGGCATTGCGGGTGCCGATAAGCAGTGGGGTGAAGGTCTCCTCCCCCACGATGTGCGCCCGCGCGGCATCCTGCCTGTCCTTGCCAAGATAGGCAATGATATCCGCGATCCGCACGGCACACCCCTCCGGGGTGGAGGGATGCAGGCGGCGCACGCAGCCCTTGTCCCGATAGGCATCCTCAATAAGGGCATCAAATTCCGAAAATCCCGAAAGCGGATGCGGGCGGTACTCGTTCTGCTCGCTTTCTCCGTCATGCCCCGCAATGCCCGACAGGGTCTCAAGCGTAATGTTGTAGGGGAAGATCGCGTCCAGCACCCGCACCGAGTGGATATTGTGCGAGAAGTGGCGCCCGGTGTGTGCGGCGTACAGCTTGTCAAGATACCGCTCCCCCGCATGTCCAAAGGGGGTGTGGCCGATATCGTGCCCAAGGGCAATGGCCTCGATAAGGTCAAGGTTCAGCCCCAGTGCCCCCCCGATGGTGCGGGCAATGCGGGACACCAGCTGGACGTGCAGTGCGCGGCGTGCCAGGTCATCGTTGCGGTAAAAGGCAAAGACCTGGGTCTTGTCGGCATAGCGGTTGAAGAAGGGGCAGTGCAGGATCTTGTCGATATCCCGCAAAAACGCCCCTCTCCAAACCGTCCCGCGATCCTTTTCCTCGTCATAGCGGCGGCGTGCCTCCCCGTCACGGGTGGCAACGGCGGGCAGGGTGCCAAGGGCACGATCCTGCCGCAGGCGCTCCTCTATCTTTGGGGAGAGCGCTTCATAGCGTAGCATACGGACACCTCCTTCTAACGGTTTTGTCCTCTTTGCAAAAAGCCACCCTGAGGGCGGCTTTTTGACAGGCATTATTTCGTGATAGTGGTTCCTTCGGGGAAGCTGTTACCCTCAACGGTAACCGTCCCGGTCGCGGCGGTGATCTTCACAATGTCGGCATCCGCACCGAGGTAATCGGTGACGGTGTTGCCGCTTACGACTACCGTTGCGGTCAGCTCATTGGCACGGAGGAAGCGCTCGGAAAGGCCGCTTACCGTGTTATCCGTGATGGTCACGGTGCCGGTGTAGGGCGTACCGTCGGCCGCAAGCAGGATGGCGTGCATGGCCACGTTCTTCAGGGTGTTATTGGTGACGGTGAGGTTTTCGGTGCCGCGAAGCTCAAGCATCTGATAGGCACCGTCCACCGTGCAGTTGGAGACGGTGATGTTCTTCATCGCGGTGGTCAGCACGGTCACGCCGTTTGCCATAACGTCGGCGGTCTTGCCCGAACGGTAGAGCAGGCGGGAGTCTCTGTCAAGGTCGGTCATCTTGCAGGAATCCAGGGTCAGGCCGTCTACAGCCACGGTGCCCGAAAGGTCGATGGCTACGGGGGCGTTACCGGTGAAGGTGATACCGCTGATCGAGACGTTCTTCAGCGAGATGGCGGCCTGCAGGTAGGTGATGGCCGAGTTGGAGTGGGTGTTGGTGCCGGGGGTGTAGGTCAGTGCCTCCAGCTTGAAGCAGTCAACCTTGGCGCCGGGGGCGGCAAGGATGGTCAGATCCTTGAACTCACGCAGAAGGAGAACGCCGGAGCCGCCCGCCCACTCGGGCATTTCATAGCGGGTGCTGGTGTCGTCAATGGTACGCAGATACAGCGTGCCGTAGTTCGTTGCGTTCAGGTAGATGGTGGTGCCCTCGGTGGCGGCATCCAGGGCGGCCTGCGCCTCGGTAGCGTTCTTCACCACGTAGGAGTTCTCCACAGGGGTCTTGGCGGTGGCGGTGTTGCACACGTCGCAAAGCTTCTGCAGATACAGGACACCGTCCGAAACGATGTACGAGGTCTTGCCCTCCTCATAGGTGTGCTCACCGGTGGCGGGAAGCACGGCAGACCTTTCAAAGCCGCAAACCGTGCAATGGGAGGCTTCCTTACCGGCAGTGCTGCATCCGGGGGCAAGCACCGTCGCGGTCTCGCTCATGGTGTGGGTGCCGAAATCGATGATCTCGGGCATCTCATCCTCCGTGTGCGTGCAGGAGGCCTCGTGCCAGTGGTGGGAGCCGTCATAGGTGTAATCGGCATTGTACTCATGCTGATGCCCGCAGGAGGCCAGAAGGCAAACAGTAAGGCCAAGCAGAAGGGCAAGGGTGATAACAGTTGTCAGTTTTTTCATTTTGGGTTCTCCTCTTGGGGATAGTTAGGTATTGGGGCGCAGTGGCGACCCATAAAGATATTATAAGGGAAAGCAACTGCTTTGTCAAGGGGTAACAAAAAGAAAGCCGTAAAGCTTTGGCTTGACAATGCTTTCCATTTATAGTATAATAATCGCGCTAACAAAGAAGGAAGGAGAATGCCGTGGAGATTTTATCCCTGCCCGCGCTTACCCCCGTCCCCGCGCCTGCGGCCTCGGTGGTTGCCCTGGGCTTTTTTGACGGTGTCCATACGGCGCATGCGGCCGTTTTGGCCAAAGCCGCCGCCGTGGCGGCCGCACGCGGCCTGCCGCTTCTCCTGTTCACCTTCAGCGCCGCCGATGCCCCCAAGGGGGCGCCCCTGCTTTCGGGGGATGAGGAGCGCGCCGCCCTGTTTTTTGCCGCCGGTGCCACGCACGTTGTTTTTGCCCCCTTTTCGGCCTTGGCCGATATGGCGCCCGAGGCCTTCGTCGCCTATCTTGTCGATAAGGCACACGTCGGGGTTGCCGTAACCGGGGAAAACTTCCGCTTTGGCCGTGGGGCGGCGGGGGATGCCTCCTTGCTTGCCCGTCTGATGCGCGCGCATGGCGGCGAGGCCTACGCCGTCCCATCGCAGTGCTTTGAGGGGGCGCCGATCTCCTCCAGCCGCATCCGCCGTGCGCTTGCGGATGGGGACTGCCGCCTGGCCACCGCCCTCCTTGGGCGGCCGTACGCCTTAACGATGCCGGTCACGCACGGGCGGCATCTCGGGCACGTGCTGGGCTTTCCCACTGCCAACTTCCGCCCGCCCGCGCGGCGCGCCCTGCCGGCCTTTGGCGTGTACGGCACCGAGGTGACCCTGCCGGACGGCCGTATCCTGCGAGGGGTGACCGACGTTGGCCGCCGCCCGACGGTGGGGGGCGAGGAGGTGCGCGTGGAGACCCATATTTTAGACTATTCCGGCGATCTGTACGGCAGTATGCTGACGGTCGCCTTCCTCGGCCGTGTGCGGGAGGAGAGATGCTTTTCCTCTCTTTCCGCCCTGACCGAGCAGATCAAACGTGACTGTGAGGAGGTACGCGCATGGAAACAACAGAATGGACCAAGCTGACCCTGAAGGGAAGATGTGAGGACGTGGAGATCCTGTCGGCGGTGATGTCGATGCTGGACGAGGGGCTTCTTATTGAGGATTTTTCGGATCTTTTGGGGGATAGCCCGTACGGGGAGGTCCTGCCCGAGCTTTCGGAGGCCGACCGTGATACCGCCGCCGTTTCGGTCTTTCTGCCCGCCGACCGCTCGCTTTCCGAGGCGGCTACCTTTGTGCGGGAGCGCCTGGCCGCGGTAGGGGTAGAGGCGACGCTTTCGACCGAGGGCATCCGCGAGGAGGACTGGGCCGAGACCTGGAAGCGGTATTATCACCCCATCCCCTTCGGACGGCTGACGGTGGTGCCCGCCTGGGAGGAGTATACCCCCCGCCCGGATGAGCTGATCCTGCGGATGGATCCCGGGACGGCCTTCGGCACGGCCACACACGAGACCACCCATATGATGATCGAGCTTCTGACCGAGGAGATCACGGGTGGCGAGCGGGTTTTGGACGTTGGCTGCGGCAGTGGCATTCTCGCCATGGCTGCCCGCCTTCTCGGTGCGGCCACGGCCGACGCCTATGACCTTGACCCCGAGGCTGTGCGGGTCGCAAAGAAGAACATTGCCGACTCCGGCCTGACCGACGTCCGCGCCGCCGTTTCGGATCTTCTTGCCTCTGTGGAAAAAGAGAACGGGGCCTATGACGTGATCGTGGCCAATATCGTGGCCGACATCCTGCTGCGCCTGGCCCCCGATACGCCCCCCTACCTGAAAAAGGGCGGCCTGTTTGCCGTTTCGGGCATTCTTTCCGCCCGTGCCGACGAGGTGCGGGAGGGGATCGCGGCGGCCGGCTTCACCTTCCTGCGGGAAAAGCGGGAGGGCGACTGGTACGCCATGCTTTTCCGGGGGGTGTGATATGCCGCGCTTTTTTGTGACCGACGGCAGCCTTTCGCCCTCTGCACGTGAGGTGACCCTTTTGGGGGAGGATGCCCGCCATATCTCGCTTTCCCTGCGGATGGCCGCCGGGGAGGAGCTGACCCTTTCGGACGGGGAGGGGAACGACTATCTTTGCCGCCTGCAGGCGCTTACGCCCACCGCCGTTACGGCCGAGGTGCTGTCCTGCCGCCGCGGCGAGGCCGAGCCCCCCTTTCCTATTTACGTCTATATGGCCTATCCCAAGGGGGATAAGCTGGAATTTGTGATCGAAAAGGCGGTAGAGCTGGGGGCGGCCGCCGTCTGCCCCTTTCTTTCCTCCCGCTGTGTGCGCCGCCCCGCCGCCGAAAAGACCGCCCGTCTGACCGAGCGGTACTGCCGCATTGCGCGTGCGGCGGCAGGCCAGTGCGGCCGCGCCGTCCTGCCGAGGGTAGAAGAGACCCTAAGCTTTGAGGCGATGCTGGCAAGGGCGACGGCCGAGGGGCCGGCGCTTTTCTGCTATGAGGGTGAGGGTACACGCCAGATCCCTGCCGTGCTTTCTGACCTCAAAAGCCCCCGCGCCCTCTCGGTGATCATCGGGGCAGAGGGGGGCTTTTCCCCCGAGGAGGCCGCCGCCGCGCAGGCGGCAGGGTGCCATCTGACAGGGCTTGGCCGCCGTATCCTGCGGTGTGAAACCGCCCCTCTTGTGGCGCTTTCCTGTGTGGGATTTTACTATGATTTTACGTAAGGTATTCAAAATTGCATAAAAACTGTGAAAAGATTTTGTGAATTTTTGGGCTAAACTATTGCAAAACGACAAAAGATGCGGTAAAATATAGGACAGTCTTTACAAAATGAAAGGAAATAACTATGTCTAACCGTTTGTTCCAAGGGGTCATCCAGCAAATGAAGGGCGCAATGGACAGAAATGTCGGCGTCGTTGACGAAAACGGTGTTGTTGTAGCAAGCAGTGAGCTTTCCTATATGGGCGAGATCCGTACCGGGATCCGCGAGGAGCTTTCGTTTTCTTCCGATTTTGTGATCCTTGGTGGGGTAACCTACCGCTATATTAACGCCGCCGCCAAGGCCGGGGCGATCGTATTTGTGGAGGGCGACGATGCCGAGGCCGAAAAATCCTCGCTTCTGCTTTCCGTGATGCTTTTGAATATCAAGAACCTTTACGACGAAAAATACGATAAGGGCTCGTTTATCAAAAACATCATGCTTGACAATATTCTGCCGAGCGACATCTATATTAAGAGTAAGGAGCTCCACTTCACGTCCGAGGAGCATCACGCCGTCCTTGTTATCAAGTTTGCCGACAAGGTGGATATGATGCCCTATGACATCATCCAGGGCATGTTCCCGGATAAGACCCACGATTACGTCATCAATATCGGTGAGCAGGATATCGTGCTGGTCAAGGAGGTTGAGCCCACGTCCGACGCGCAGGAGCTGGAGGCACTGGCAGGGGCGATCGTGGAGACGCTTCTGACCGAGTCCTATCCCAAAAAGGTCTACATCGGCATTTCCACCATCGTGGATAGCCTGAAGGATCTTGCCCGCGCCTATAAGGAGGCACGCATTGCGCTTGAGGTCGGAAAGGTGTTTGACAATGAGAGAAGCGTCATCAGCTATCAGAACCTCGGCATCGGGCGTCTTATCTATCAGCTTCCCACCACCCTTTGCGAGGCCTTTTTGCAGGAGGTCTTCAAGCGCGGGTCGCTGGAGTCGCTGGAATCGCGCGATGACGACACCCAGATGAAGACGGTACGCGCCTTCTTTGAAAATAACCTGAACGTATCCAAGACGGCAGAAAGCCTCTACGTGCACCGTAACACCCTCGTGTACCGCCTTGAGAAGATCCGTAAGCTGACGGGGCTTGATCTGCGTGAGTTTGATCATGCCGTGACCTTTAAGGTGGCGCTGATGGTGAAGAAGTATCTTTCCACCAAGCCCGCTAAGTTTTAAGGAGGGATACCCGTGAAAGCACGATTTTTGCGCATCGGCACTCTTGCGCTGATCTTTACGGCGCTTATGCTGCTGATGCTTTCCTGCAGCTTCTTTGATGAGACCGGCACACCGCCCGACATCACGGATCCCTTTACCGTGGGTAGCTATACCTACACATCGGCCGTGACCACCACCGTCCCTGTGACCACGGCGCCCGAGGAGATCCCGCCCCTGACAGGTGAGGAGCTTGAAAGCTTCCTCGGCTACGTCAACTATTCCAAGGTGTCGGCGGCGCAGCTGTACTACTTCTCCTACTATATCGGAGAGTACCGCGGGGTCGAGGATTGCCTGACCGAGATCTACGACGTTCTCTCCCCCCTCGGCGGCCTGCGTGACGTGACCGATCCCGAGGAGGCTACTACGGTATTCATCAATGCCTATGCCCGTGTGCTTGGCGACAATTACGGCTATTACTACGGCCCTGTCGATTACTCGGACTATACCGAGGATATCAGTGGGGAATACACCGGCATCGGTGTTTCGGTGTCTCTGAACGAGGATGGCTATGCCGACGTGCTTTCGGTGTTCCCCGGCTCTCCCGCTGAGGATGCCGGCATCCTGCCCGGCGACCTGATCGTCGGTGTGGGGGATGAGGACTTTGCCGTCATCGGCTATCAGAACGCCATTGACCTGATCCGCGGGGCGGAGGGCACCACGGTGGATATCACGGTTCGCCGCGCGGGTGAGGACATCCGCATGACGGTGGCACGCCGCAAGGTGACCGAGGTCACGGTGGAGTACAAGATGCTGGAGGGGAACATCGGGTATATCCGCATCCTCTCGTTTGACGACAGAACCTACGAGCAGTTTGTGGCCGCGCATATCGCCCTTGAGAATGCCGGCGCCGAAAGCTACGTCTTTGACGTGCGCAACAACCCCGGCGGCACGCTGACCTCTGTGGTGGCGATCCTCGAATATATCCTGCCCGACGGGCCGATCGTGCATATGAACTATAAGCACGATTGGAATGACCACACCATTTCCTCTATCAAGGATATCGACCCGAATTATATGGCGGCCGCCGGCCGTGTGTATTACGAAAATCACGTGGTGGATGAGCCCATCATCGTGCTGGCCAACGGCAACACCGCCTCGGCGGGTGAGCTGTTTACCTCCTCGCTTGGGGACTACGGCGTCGCCGGGATCGTAGGGGAGACCACCTATGGCAAGGGGGTCGGCCAAACGGCGCTGACCATCGGTGACGATGGCTCCGCCCTTGTGATCACGGTGTTCAGCTACGACCCGCCCACCTCGCCGAACTACGATGGGGTCGGCATTACGCCTGACGTTCCCGTGTCGCTTTCCGAGGAGGCCGCCGCCAAGAATCTCTATCGGCTGGAGTACCACGAGGACGATCAGCTGCAAAAGGCGGTATCGCTTCTGACATCCGAAGAACAGAAATAACATCCCATATATAAGATAACAGACTGAAGGAGAATACGGTTATGGCAAACGAAAGAACCTATACCAAAAAGGGCTATGAGGCACTTCTTGAGGAAATGAGACAGCTGGAGGAGGCTATCGAGAAAAACAAAAAGGATATCTCGACCGCCCGTGCCTTTGGCGACCTTTCGGAAAACAGCGAGTATACCGAGGCTAAGGAAGAGCAGACCAAGCTCAACTACCGCAAGGAAGAGCTTCAGAATATGATCAAAAACGCCGTGGTGGTCGAGGAAAGCGAGACCGACGCCTCGGTGGTTGGCATTGGCTCTATCGTCAAGGTGTACCTTGTCGAGCGCAAGAAAGAGATCGAGTATCATATCGTCGGCTCGTACGAGGCCGATCCCTTTGCGGGGCAGATCTCGGATCAGTCCCCGATCGGTGCGGCGCTTGTCGGTAAGCGCGCCGGCGACACCGTGGCCGCCGACCTGCCGAACGGCACGACCGCACACATTGAGATCCGCGACGTCAGAAGATAAGGAGAGACCTTCCATGGAGAACGTGACAGAAAATCTGACCGGTGAGCTGGCAGTCCGCCGCGAAAAGCTTGCCGCCATGCAGGCGGCAGGGCAGGACCCCTTCCAGCTGACCAAGTATGACGTAACGGCGCTTTCGACCGAGATCCTCGGCGATTTTGACGCCTTTGAGGGCAAGACCGTTTCGCTTGGCGGCCGTATGATGAGCCGCCGTGTAATGGGCAAGGCCTCCTTCCTCCACCTGGCCGATTCGGCCGGGCGCATCCAGTGCTACGTCACGCGTGACGACCTCGGCGAAGAGGCGTACGCCGCCTTTAAGAAGTACGACGTGGGCGACATTCTGGGTGTTGAGGGCTTTGTCTTCCGCACCCGCACGGGCGAGATCTCGGTGCACGTGCAGAAGCTCGTGCTGCTTGCAAAGTCCCTCCTCCCCCTGCCCGAGAAGTTCCATGGGCTTACCGATACCGAGACCCGC
>JAGBZZ010000060.1 GCA_017652965.1 Clostridia bacterium
ATAAGTCCAGAGATTATTCGGGATTGTACGGTATTAAAAGGAAAAAGGCGCGACGGATATCGCGCCCCTTTGGCGGTTTTTTGGCTTTTTTCTTCAAGCCGGGTTGTAGGTGCCGACGAGGGTGGAGACGAGGGAGCGGAGCTCCTCCTCGTGGCCGGCGTAGGCCACCTCGGCAAGGGTGGGCAGGCGGGAGAGGAAATCATCGGTATCAAAGGCGATGGGCGAGCCGATGTGGATGAGGTGATTCGGCGTGGTTTTAAGCCCTTCCTCGGACATCAGCTTTTCCTCATACAGCTTTTCGCCTGCGCGCAGGCCGGTATAGGAGATCTTGATATCCACGTCGGGCACAAGACCCGAAAGGCGGATGAGGTTTCTGGCCAGGGTATCGATCTTGACCGGGGCACCCATATCCAAGACAAAGATCTCGCCGCCCTCGGCGTAGGTCCCCGCCTGCAGAACCAGCGAGGCCGCCTCGGGTATGGTCATAAAATAGCGGATGATATCCGGATGCGTGACGGTGACAGGGCCGCCCTTGGCGATCTGCTCACGGAAGCGCGGCACGACCGAGCCGTTACTGCCGAGGACGTTACCGAAGCGCACGGCGACAAGCTCGGTGGTAGCATCTTTTAGCAGGGGGGCATCCTCGCCCCTTGCGCCATGCACGTAAAGCGGCGGGATCTCCTCTGCTCTGCCCTCTCGGATCTTGCGGTCAAAGGACTGGATGATCATTTCGCAAAGGCGCTTGGAGGCGCCCATGATGTTGGTGGGGTTGACCGCCTTATCGGTGGAGATCAGCACAAAGCGGCGACAGCCGTATTTCATGGCGGCATAGGCCGTCTTATAGGTGCCGACGGCGTTGTTCTTGATGGCCTCGCAGGGGCTATCCTCCATCAGCGGTACGTGCTTATGCGCCGCCGCGTGATAGACGACGTCCGGCCGATAGGTGGCAAAGACCTCCTCAAGGCGACGGCTGTCCCGCACCGAGCCGATCAGCACCGAAAGGGGGAGCTCCGGGTAGGCGTCCTTCAGCTCCAGCGCGATGGCGTGGGCGTTATTTTCATAGATATCGAAGACGATAAGGCGGCGCGGATTATGCTTGGCGATCTGCCGGCAAAGCTCACTGCCGATCGAGCCGCCGCCCCCCGTCACCAGGATGACCTTATCGGTGATAAAGCGATAGATCTCCTCCATATTGACCGAGACCGGCGCACGCCCGAGCAGATCCTCGACGGCCACGTCACGCATGGAGGTGACGCCCACCTTCCCGGCGACGATCTCGGCGATGCCGGGCAGGCTTTTGAGGTGACAGCTTGTCTCCTTGCAGATCTGCAGGATATCCCGCCTTTCGGCGGCGGTGGCGCTTGGCATGGCGAGATAGATCCTATCGATCCTGTATTTTTCGGCGTACAGAAGGATATCCTCCCGCCCGCCGACGATCGGCACGCCCGAAAGATAGCGCCCGTGCTTTCTTTTGTCATCGTCAATGATGCAAAGCACGCGCTCACGGATATCCCCGGATCTTTGCATATCGTGCAGGATCATTTGCCCGGCCGACCCCGCCCCGATCAGCATGACACGGCTGACCGCCTGGGCAAGCCTTGCGTTTTTTGTGCGCTCCATCGATACAAAGCGGTAAAAGAACCGCACGACCGTGATCAGTATGCACTGCAGGGCGGCGCCGACAACATAATACGCGATAGGCATCCGCCGGAAAAAGAGGGTGATGCCCACCGCATGCGCGACCGCCAGAATGCAGGAGGCATCCAGGATGCGCTTCAGCTCTGCAAAGCTGGCAAACCGCCAAAGGCTTTGATAGAGGTGCAAAAGGCGAAATACAAAAAGGCTGAAAAGTGCGTAAAACGGCGCAAAATTCAGCCATGCCAGCAGGTACTGCCGGGGGATCTCGGTATATTGACAGTCAAAACGGAACCAAAGGGCGAAGAAAAAGGCCACGGTCACCGCCGCCAGATCGTAAAGCATCAGCAAAAGGTCCTTCAGGTTGAAGGACAGATACCGCTTTATTCTCTTGTAGAAGGACAACCGTTCCATCCCCTTTTTCATCCACCTACACTCCTTGGTCGCTTACTTTACAGGAAAGCGCGGCTTATCCGAGAGGATGCTCTCCCTGCTCACAAAGCCGCTGCAAAAAGGGCTTTCCAAGTTTTTTTCCGATCACACGGTACGCCTCCCCGATCATCGGGGCACGGGAGGTCATATTATGCGCATCCGAGCCAACGTAACGCACCGCCCCCGCGCGGAGAAGCCTCAGCATCCGCCGCCGCCCCGGGCGCAAAAGGCAGGAGGCGTTCACCTGCATCCCGATGCCCGCCTGCAAAAGGCGGCGAAGCGTCCCCCCGCTTTGATAGGCAAGGCACCTCTCCACATGAGCCAGCACCACAGAAAGCCCCCGCACGGCCGAAAGCTCACAAAGCTCGCAAACCGTGATCTCGGTCCAGCGTGCCACCGGCATTTCCAACAGCAAAAGGCTTGTCCCCTCCACCGTCAGGCGGGAAAGCTCCCGCAGCCTGGCAATGCCGGGATAATAGGCGACCTCCGCCCCCAAAAGGATGCGGGGGCAGGAGGCATCCACATGCGGGCTAAGCGCCGCCAGCGCCGCCTCTCTTCTCTGCAAAAAGCCCTCCACCGTATCCTCATTGGCGTAAAAATGCGGGGTGGCCACCACGGCGGTAATGCCATCTGCCCCCAGCGCGTGCAGCATCTGCAGGCTTTCCTCGGGGCTTTCGCTTCCGTCATCCATCCGGGGGAGTATATGACAGTGCCAATCGACCACGGTGTGCCCCCCTTTCAGGATCACTTATAGTAGCGGTAATATTTTCTGTATCTTCCGTACTTCCGATAGCCGGCATCTCCAAGCCCCGTGCCGGTCATCACGCAGCCCAGCACGTTGACGTTTGACAGACGAAGCTGACGGTAGCACCGCTCCAGCTCTTTTCTTTCGGTATACTCCTCACGCACCACAACCAGCATCCCTGTCAGCGAGGGGGAGACCGAAAGGGCATCCGCCACCAGGTTGACGGGGGGCAGGTCAAGCACGATATAATCAAACTGCTCGGCAAAGGCGGCAAGGATACTGCTCATCCTGCTCGAGCCCAGAAGCTCGGAGGGGTTCGGCGGGATATCCCCCGAAGGAAGGACGTACCAGTTGTCAAAGATCGGAGAGCGGAAATCCTCGATCGTTTTATCGCACTGGCCGATCAGCATATTGGTAAGCCCCGGGGCACTTTCCACCCCCATCTTTTTGGCAAGCGAGGGCAGGCGCAGGTCACCGTCGATCAGGAGCACGCGGCTTCCCTTTTCAGCCAGCACGTAGGAAAGGTTGATGGCCGACGTGCTTTTTCCCTCCCCGCGGATCGAGCTGGTGACCCCAATGATGGGGCACTTCGTCTCCTCAGACAGGGTGAATTCCAGATTGGTTCTGAGCAGCTTATACTGCTCCAGCGCCGTAAACTCCAGGTTCTTGTGCAGGGTCCTACGGTGGATCTCGTCAAGGGCGGCTACGTCAAATCTTCTTCTGAAAAGTCCCATGGCCCCTTACCCCCTTTTGCCCTTCCCGGCGTTTTCGCGCAGGTAATAATAGCCGTAGCGCTTCCCCTTGGCATGCATAAGGTCGGGGATCTTGGCCAGGATCGGCATATCGTAATTCTGCAGGATGTATTCCTCGTCATGGATGCGGTCGTCAAGGACCGTCCAAAGGACGAGCAGGCCGCCTGCGGCCAAAAGACCGAGGAGCATGCCCACCGCCGTATACTTGGCAACGCTCGGGCCGATCTTCTTATATTCGGGGATCGCATGCTCTACGACCTCCATGGTTGCACCGTCGATGATCTCGGCGATGCGCGCGGGCAGGATCTCGCACACCGCATTGGCAATAAGGGCGGCCTCGTCCGCATCCTCGGATACCACCGTCACCTTCATGATCTCGGTATCGTTGGAGGGGGCGGCCTTGATCATCCCCGCCAGCTCCTTATAGTCGTACGCCACCCCTGTCTTGGTAATGATACGCTCAAGGGTCGTACGGTTGTTCAGGATCTCGCCGTAGGTCTTGACCAGCTGCTGTGCCGCCGAGATCTGCGAGGAGCTCATGCTGAAGATAGGATTGGTGCCGGAGGAGGAGGTGTTGTTATTCACGTACAGCATCACCGAGGAGGAATAGGTGGGGGCGATCACAAAGCGGGCGATCGAAAAGCCGCCAAAGGCAAAGATCAGACCCACCAGTGCGATCAGCCATGCCCTGTGCCACAGGTTCTTCAGGATGCGCATCACGTCTATGGTGTAATATTCTTCTTTTTTGTTTTCCATTTTCTTGTCTCCTAGCGCGGGGCGGGTAAATACCGTCATTTCTACCTTCACGCGGCGCGGGCAAGGGCGTGCGCACGCGCGAAAAAGTTCTTTACTAAATATTATAACACACTCTTCTTTTTTTTGCAACCCAATCCGGCAAAATGGTGAAAAAGGACACAAAACCTACCGCAAGACAGGAAAATCCGGTAAAAAAAGTGCTTTTTTGGCATACCGCCGCCACATTTCTGCCCAAGGCGCCCCCGGCAAAGCCCTGCCGCCCCCTTGATTTTGCGCGCGGTGTGTGCTATACTTACTGCAAAAGCAAAAAGAAGGAGAGTCACCCTATGGATGAGGCTACGCTGAATACACTGCTTGCAGGCTATCAGGATGAGCTGGAGGAGCTGGAGGAGAACCGCCGCCGCCGCGCCGCCGAGCGCGCAGGCATGAGCGAGGAGGAGATCGTCAAGGCCATGGAGGCGGATCTCTATGCCGTTTTGGAGGATGCCACCCGCGAGGGAATGTCTATCGTGACGATTGGGGGCGAGGACGAGGACTATACCCCCGTGTACCCTGAGGCACCGTATGAGCTTGCCGCGCAGGTGGTACAGCGCTTAAAGGAAAGCGGCACGCACATCTCCTTTGCCGAATCCTGCACAGGCGGGCTTTGCGCGGCCGCCATCGTGGCCGTGCCGGATGCCTCATGGGTGCTGGATGCCTCCTTTGTTACCTACGCCAACGAGGCCAAGACCGCGCTTGTCGGCGTCCGTGAGGAAACGCTGGCCGCGCACGGCGCCGTCAGCGAGGAGGTCGCCGCGGAGATGGCCGCAGGCGCCGCCCATGCCGCCCACTCGGACGTTGGGGTCGGTATTTCGGGCATCGCGGGTCCCACAGGCGGCACCCCCGAAAAGCCGGTCGGCACGGTGTGCTTCGGCTTCTCGGTCCGCGGGCGGGTCACCACCGCAACCTGCCACTTCGGCGATCTTGGGCGCGGTGCCGTCCGCGCGGCCGCCGTTGTGTACGTCCTTGAGACTCTTTTGAAAATTTTGTAAACAAAACCGCACAATAAAACCTCTCCGTATAACGGGAGTATTTCATTTTCGGGCGTAGCCCTAATACTACCGGCTGCGCACCAGTGCGCTTTTTACTGGCCTGCCGGCCATGCATTTGTTACTTGCTACCCGTAAACGGGTTCCACCAAAGCCTCCCTTGTGTAAAGGGAGGTGGCATTTTCGCAAGAAAATGACGGAGGGATTGTATAAAGCAAAAATCAAAGAACAATCCCTCAGTCTCGCATTCGCTCGACAGCTCCCTTTACACAAGGGAGCCTTCTCCACAAAAAACCTTATGCACTAATTTTTTATTCGTATTTTGTTGATCGGCAGAGCCCCTTTCGTTATACAATAAAAACACCCTTGCGAGCCGCAAGGGTGTTTTTATCATAGTAAAATCAGTATCGCAGGGGGAACGAAGGATTGCGGAGCTTATGCCCGTGCGTTCTTTAGAGCTCTACATCAGCATATACCGGCGAATGATCCGAAAGCGGCTCGTACCAATCCGGGGTGAAGCGGTCAAACCTACGGACGATGCCCTCCGGGGCGCCGCGCAGAAGGATATGGTCAATGGCGTTTTCAAAGGGCTCTGGCACGTAGGGCTTGTGGCCGTCGCCAAAGCAGTAATGATAGCCGTTCTCCTCCGAGGCGTACTCGGTGGCGATGTCATGGGCATGCACAAAGCCAAGCTCAAGGGCGCGGCGGATGGGGGCGGCGGGATAGGGGCAGTTCATATCCCCAAGGAAAATGGCAGGGGCATTATACTTTTCCTCGTATTTTTTAAGAAGCGCCGAGGCCATCTCGACCTGCAAAACACGCGCCTTTTCCGAGCCCGGGAGATGCCACGGGTCATTCTCAAAGCGGGCATGCTCACCCTTCCACCAAAGGTGGGTGTTACCGAGGACGAAATACTTGCCGCTCTCCTTATCGCGGAAGACCGCCACGTCTAAGGATTTCGAGCGGACGTCGTTAAAGCTGCCCTCGTAGCCCTCGATCGTCTCGGGGTACAGAAGATATGCCGAGTCCACAACCTCCACACGCTCGGGCAGGTAGAAGATGGGGGTGTAGCGCACGTAGTGAACGGCATAGGCCATCCCCGCCGCGCGAATGGCGGTGTCAAGCGCATCCACGATCACGTGGTAGGCCTCCTGCAAGCCGATGATATCCGGCTTTAAGATCGAGTATACGCGGGCCATGCCGGGCATGCGCACCTCGGCCGCACAGCTTTCGCCGCGATCCGCCCATGCCTTCTGGTTCGGGGCACAGCCCCAGACGTTATGGCTCATAATACGAAGTGTAGACATAAAAGCCTCCTTATTTATCTGCCTTTTTTCGGCGGAAGATCTGACGGCGGAAAAGGATAAGGTTCAGAACGAGGAAGAACGCGGCAAGGATCGCGAGGGTGAGATACGGCTCGACCGGTGCGAGGGTCGCAAGCAGCATCAGCGGGAAGCCGAAGGCAATAGCCGGGAAGTTCTGATACACCAGGTTGTCGGCCGCGGGGGTCTCATAGGCGGGGTCCAGCTCGCGAAGGAGGATGATCCCGGTCGAGGCGGTGCCCGTCAGCATCCCGTACATCATAAGGAACTGCTCCTCCTTGTAGTCCGGGAAGAGCTTTTTCGCCACAAAGCGATTGTAGAAGTAAGTAGCAAACGCCCCGACGACCCCGAGGAGCAAAAGGATCGGCCAATAGCCCTCAAGGACCTCGATGCGGATGGCGGCAATACCGGCCACCACCATAATATCAAAGCAGAAGCCGCTGATGCGGTCCATCAAAAAGCCGTTGACGTACTGGCGGTGCATGATCCCGCGGCGGCGCAGATACCCACACCCGACCCGCAGGACGGTGGCGATCAGAACGCCGATGAGGAAGTTAAAGCCAAACAGCACCGAGCGGAAGCCGGGGACCAGCGTGCCGAGCAAAAGGAGCAGCCCGTGCGCCGCCATATACGCGCCAAAGACGAAGGCAAACTGGACCGAAAGCTTATCCACGCTCCCGTTCATCGGGGGCTCATCCGTCGCCTGCACGTCCTCGGTGCTCATCGCCTCGGTGCCCTCATCCTCGTGGACGATCACAGCCCCGCGCCGACGGAGGAGGTTCAGATGGATGACCCCGCCGATCGCGGCAGAGAGGAAGCCGAAGGCCGCGATCGTCAGCCCGAAGCTCCGCCCGCCGACAAAGCCGTAGTCGGTCTCATAGATGGTGCCGTAGTTGAGGGCCTGCCCGGTCCCCTGCCCGTAGCCGAAGGGGAGGAGGAGCCCCGAGGCGGGGAACAGCTCCTTCACGATAAGGGCGGCGACGACCGTGATGCCCATACCGAGCACCCCCTGCAGGAGGTAGGTCGAAACGGTGGTCACGCCGGTGTCAAAGATCTCACCGTTGCGCTTGAGGCCGTGCTTGCCCTTGGAGGGCTTGAAGGCCGTGGCAATGAAGCCGAGCGCCAGGGCGTGATAGGTGATGACCTCAAGCTCTGTCGCCCCGTTCCCGCCAAAATAGGTGGTGTTAAAGAAGAGCTTCCCCGTGATGGCCTCATAGACGACCGAGATCACAAGGAGCATAAGCCCGCCGAGCACCGCCGTCGGGATCAGCGAATTGCGGAGGAAGGGGACCTTCCTTTTGACGATGTTGGCGGCAAGCAGACTGATCAGCAGCGTGCCGAGGAGCGAGATGCCGCCCCATACACTAAATTCCCAGAAATTCTGCATAACGGTTTCCTTCCTTTTCGTTTTTTACGCGGTAGTAGACGTGCATATACTTGAGGGCACAAAAGCGGGCATCCGCCTTCAGCTGGACGATCTCGGCCCCCACGTAAATATTCAGCTTGTTCCGCCCGAGGACCGAAACGGCCGTCACGGTATCAAAGGGGATCACCCGTATCTCGTCCCCCGCCGCAACGGTGTAGCGGTCGGCATACACCGCAAGGGTCGCCCGCTCGCAAAGAAGGCGCCGCCGTGAGAAGGGGATGACCTCAAGGAGTGACACAGAGTCCTCAAAGAGGGGGGTATCCGCATACGGGGCAAGGTCAAGGGCGCGGATGGCATCCTCGCCCGCCGCATACCACTCCCCGATCTCGCGGTAGGGGAAGTCAAAGCCACAGCCGGCAAGGCTCTTGTCAGCGCGGTACTCCACCTCCCGCCCACAGGAGGTACAGCGGACGTACGCCCCGTGGCTCCAAAGCCGCACAATGCCGCAGAAGGGGCAGGTGTAGAGCGCCCGCTCGAGATACTCGGCGCGGTGCTTGTGGGGATAGCACCCACCGGGGGTGCTTTCATTGGCGGACAGCTCCCGGCAAAGCAGGGCATACAGCTCCCCGTCACTCATCGCGGCGATCTCCTCGGGCTCAATAACGCGGGTGACGGCCGCCGTCATACGGCCGCGGCGCACGACATCGCTCCATCTGGGATGCACCCCGTAGCCGCCCTCACAGCGGACGACGGCAACCGGCATCCGCAGGGCCCGCAAAAACGGGGCGATGGTCTCCTTCATATGACCCGTCCTGCCGCTGTAGGTACGGTTCCCCTCGGGGAACACGGCAATACTGCCCCCCTCACGGCCGACCCGCATCGCCGTCATCACGGCGCGGGCATCGGTGGCCGATTTGCGGATCGGGATCGGCGCGACAAGAAAGCTGATAAGGCGCGAGACCCAGCCGAGAGAAAAGATATCCTCAGAGGCAAGGTAGTAGACAGGGCGCCGCAGGATCATGGAGATAAAAAACTGGTCAAAGGCCGTCTGATGGTTCATCACGGCCACAACCGGGCGCTTATCCCGAAAGGGCTTTACGCGGATGCGGTACCGCAGCCAACTGATCGTATACACAAAGGGGTAAAGGATCGCAAAAAACAGGCGGTGGCGCGGGCGCACCCAGGGGCGCCTTTTGCTCTTCTTCTTCATGCCTACCTCCCTTTATCCGAATTTGCGAAAAAAACAGTTACCCTATTATACCATATAGCCCCGGAAATTACCACCCCTCTTCTACACTTTTCGAAATTTATTTACGTTTTACCCCTCTCTTTCGCGGGGAGTTTCCCGAAAAAGCCTTGTATTTTTCGCAGAATGTGCTATAATGGAGAAAAAAATCCGGAGGTTATATCCATGTCCTTTCTTGCCTGTACCCCCACGGTCTTCGTGATCGGGGAGTTTTATGAGATCCTCTTGTACGCCAATGCGCCCGGGCTCTTTTCCCTTCGCATCGGGGAGGAGCTTTATTATGAGGAGAACTCGGGAGTCCTCTCCTCCGAGCGGCTCTTCGTGAAGATCCGCGTGCCGATGGCGGCCCTGGATGCGGCGGGCTCGTATACTGTCCTCTACCGCAAGACCGTCGAGCGCCGCTCCTACTTCTCGCTCTTTGAGGAGGAGGAGGAAGCAAGCTTTGCCTTCTCGCCCGTTCCGACCGAGGGGGATATCAACATCTACTATACGGCCGACGTCCACTATCACTTTGATACGGCCGAGCACACCGTCACCTATTTCGGGGATGCGCTCCACCTGCTGATCGCCAACGGCGACCTTGGCGAGGTGGAAAAGCCCGAGGATTATCTCGACGTCTGCCGCTTCCTCGGCAATGCCACGGGCGGGCGTGTGCCCGTTGTGATGGCGCGCGGTAACCACGACACAAGAGGCCGCCTTGCCGAGCAGTTTACCGACTACTTCCCCGCCGACGGGAAGAAGACCTACTTCACCGTCTCGCTCCCCGCCTTCACCGCCCTCGTCCTTGACTGCGGCGAGGACAAGTGGGACAACCACGCGGAGTACGGCGGAGGCCACAACGGTGCGAAGGTCTATAACGGCACCAACGTCTTTGAGCGCTACCGGCAGGAGGAGCTTGCCTACCTGAAAGCCCTCACCCTTAAGAAGGATCGCCCCGTGATCGCCATCTCGCACATCTGCCCGTCCATGACCGCGAAGGAAAAGGACAGCATCTTCAACATCGAAAAGGAGACCTACGCCGCCTGGAACCGTGAGCTCGAACGCCTCGGGGTGGACGTGATGCTGTGCGGCCACCTGCACAAGACCTTTGTGCTCGATCGGCACGATGAGCGCGCCACCACCGACAACCCCTACCCCGTCCTTGTCGGCTCCTCGATGGTCTACTCGGGCAAGGAGATCGTGGGCACGGCCATCACCCTGAAGCGGGATCGCCTTGTCTACCGCTTCACCGATCAGGAGCACGCCGTCCGCGAAGAGGGCGAGATCCTGTTTGACTGAACCGCTCCTCATAAAAAAATTCCTCCGTGCATTCGGCACGGAGGAATTTTTGCTTTTTGTCAAGCATCCTTGCGGAGGTCGTCATCCGATATCGCGCTGACGTTGCGAAGGTCACGGTGGCGCTTTGTTAAGTGGTTGGTGGCCTCGCCGTATACGTACCCCTCCGAGCGCATATAGGCGTTCCAGCGGATATGCTCGATGGCACCGATCGCCCGGAGGGCCTCCTCGCTCCGCTCATCCCACGGAAGCCAAAGCTCGGGGATCTGCTCGCCGCCACGCTCGACCGTCGGGACGCTGAGCAGCCCCTCGCTGACAAGGGCGGCACGCAGGCGCTCGGCGAGAGCCTTGGCGAGGGAGGAGCGGTGGTTATATTCGTTCGCAAAGAAGCCGTCCTCATAGCGCCGCCGCAGGGCGGCAAGGAGCGCACGCCTCTCGGAGGCGCTCATGTTACGCTTGCGGGAGGAATAGCGCTCATACGCCTCGGGGTAGCAGACGGCATAGAAGGCATCCAGCTCGTCCGTCAGGCTGAGGATGCGGCCGAGGAGGCGCTCCTCCTCGGCGGCAAAGCGGGCCCGCTCCTCTGCCGGGAGTGCCTGGGTGGCGGCAAGCCTCGCCTTGGCGGCAATGCGGTCGTACTGCAGGCCGTAGCGGATGTGAGTATAAAGCCCGGCCGTCAGCATCTCCGAATTTAGGAGGGTGTCCACCGAGTAGAAGGTGTCCACGTCCCCCAGCATATGGATGTTGTAGGGCTGCCTGCGTACATTGGCACCGACGGTATAGGGGGGCTCACTGCCGTCCTCGGGGATGACCCCCATCATCGCGGCATAGTCCGAATCGTACACCACCGTCTCAATGTCGGGGCGATAGCCGCCGTCAAGCGAGCAGAAGAAGGTGCGGAGCGCCGAGGCAACCGTGATATTGCGCTTATCGCTGCCGAGGGCCACGAACACGTGGGTCACGCGCGGCAGGGCACGGAGGCGCTCGAGGAAGGCGGTGCCCTCGGCGTTGATCCCACCAAGGACCTCAAGGCGGCAGTTGGCATCCCCCACCTCATCCTCGCCCCGTTTTGAAAGCGAAGCGGCGCGGCTCATAAGCTCGGGCATCGAAAGGGAGAGCCGGTCGGCGGCCTCGCTGTCCTCGTCAAAGGCGGTGATACGGAGCGAAAAGCCGGGCATCTGGGCGTACCAGGAGAGCGCCCGGAGCATCTCGGTGCCGTACTGGCCGAGCCCCACGATCAGCGCGTGGATCTCGCCGCCGTTCTGTTCCTTGGCGCGGCGGAAGAGGCGCAAGCCGTAGCGGTCAAGGTTGTGGTAGATGAGCGAGCGGACGTCATCCAGCCGCAGGACCCTCTGATGCTCGGGCGCAAGGCTGCAAAGCTCCTCCCAGGTGCGAAGGCAGCCGAAAAGGCGGACACGCTCGCCCCGCCGCGCGCGCGCACGCTCCTTTCGGAGCGAGGCAAGGGCCTCGTCGATCAGGGCGCCCAGGGGTCTATCCCGATTTTCGGGTCTGCCGCGGGCGGCAAGCGCGCGCTCCTCGGCGCGGGCAAGGAGGGCCGCCTCTTCCCTTTTTTCATCCCGCTTCGGGGTCAGGGTGAAGCGGCGGCGCTTCTGATAGGAGCGTGCCGAGAGATACAGCTCGCTTTCCCGGCTACCCGAGAACAGATAGAGGGTGACCGCGCGGTCATCGTAGGTTTTCATGATATGGGTGGCATAGCGGAGCTTTTCGCCCTCGCCGCGCAGGCGCTCTGCCTGCTTGTCCGCAAGGAGGTAAAAGGACAGGCGTCGGCCGCCGAACGGCAAAAGGCGGAAATGGATGGATTCGAGATCCCGGCGCAAAAGGATCGCCCCCAGCCGCTCTGCCTGCGGTACAAGCTCATACCCCGCATCCCCGTCCACGTCGCGGATGTTGGTGAAGACGATCACCGACCGCAGGAAGAAGGGGCGCTTCTTCTCGGCATCGGCAAGGCTCTTGGCCAGGGCCAGGCTGTGGGGATTCAGCTCCGAGAAGATGTGCGCCGCGCGGAAAAAGGACAGGCGGTAGCGCGCCATCGCCGAAAAGTTTTTGACAAACGAAAGGAGAAAGCCGAAGGTGAGAAGCGGGGCAAACAGGTGGAGAAGGATCGCAAGGAGGCGGTAGTAGCCAAAAAGCTCGGTGGGGAGAAGCTCGGCAAGCGTCTCCATTGTGCCAAAGTAATCCCCCTCGCCAAAAAAGGTGCTCATTGCCTTGATAAAGGCCCCTACCGCCGCGGTGATGACCCCAAGGGGATCGGTCGGACTCTCGTGAGCGATAAAGGAGATCGGGAAAAAGAAGACCGCAAGCGAGAGCAGGGTCCCCACGATCAGGAGGTTGGTGGGCGAGAGGCCCTTTTTGGTACGGCGGAACAGGGGTGCTGTCGACCACGCCACAAGCAGGGAGGCAAGGAAGGTGACGGCCGCAATGAAAAGTGGGATCCTATACAGCATAGCCTTACTCCTTTACGATACGGAAGCCGAGCTTGCGGATGAGGCGAAGCGTCTCACGGGAGGTCGCCCGGTC
>JAGBZZ010000061.1 GCA_017652965.1 Clostridia bacterium
GCTCCTGATGCGAGATGATAAGGATCCCGCCCTGTACCCGCTCTACCATCTTTTCAAACACACGGATCAGGTTCTGGAAGCTCCAAAGATCGATGCCCGCCTCGGGCTCGTCAAATACGGTAAAGGCCGAGCCGCGCGCAAGCACAGTCGCGATCTCGATGCGCTTAAGCTCACCGCCCGAAAGGCTGGCGTTCACCTCGCGGTTGATATAGTCACGCGCGCAAAGCCCGACCTCCGAGAGATACTCACAAGCCTCGGAAACGCTGATCTCGCGTCCTGCGGCCAACGTGATAAGATCCCGCACCGTAATTCCCTTGAAGCGCACGGGTGCCTGGAAGGCGTAGGAGATGCCGAGGCGTGCGCGCTAGGTGAACGAGAGATCGGTAATGTCGGTCCCGTCAAGATAGATGCGCCCAGCCGTGGGCTTATAGATCCCCGCAACCACCTTGGCAAGCGTGGATTTTCCGCCGCCATTCGGGCCGGTGATAGCAGTCATGCGGTCGTCGATCACAAGCGAGACGTCCGAGAGGATATCCCGTCTCTCGTCCCCGTCGACCGCGGTATAAGAAACGTTTTTCAGTTCAAGCATTTTGTCATTCCTTTGGCAGATCGCCGAATTATATTTTTACAGTCTTATTATACCGCAAAACCGAACGAATTGCAAGCAAAAAAGCCCCCTTTTTGCAAAGAGAGGGCTTTTTTTATCAATTTCGTCTCAAAGAGGCATTTTCCGAAGGGCGTTCAGCTCATTTTCCGCCTCTGCATCCTGGCCAAGCTTGCCCTTATAGAGGAGATGTGCCGTACGGGTGACCATCGCGCAGTGCGCCTCACAGTTCAGGCGGTTGCGGATGCGGGCGGCAAAGGTAACGTTTTCTGCCCCCCGATCGGTGATCAGCCCATCGTGGCACTTCGGATAGGTCTTGAGTGTGTAAAGCCCGGACGATGCACACCATGCGTCATACAGGCGTTGGGTCTTCTTTCTGTCGGAAAGAAGCGCCGAGAGCTTGTCGATGTACGCAAGCACTGTCTCCTTATCCTTCCCCTCGTATACATGGATAAGCTCGCCGCCGTCCTCAAGATGATACGGGATCACCGAGTAGGTGACCGGCTTGCCGCGCTCAAAGGACAGCTCCACCATATAGCCGTAATTCCACGGGCTGTTGGCAGGATACCCGCCCGATGCCATATGATAACCGTTGAAGTAAAGGTTGCCCGTACTGTAGATGATGGGCTTGCCCTCGAAGATCTCGTTCCCCTGGATGCAATGGGTATGCATGGCCACCACGGCATCCGCACCGAACACGGTAAAGAGACGGTAGCGGTCAATATGCGAAGGCCCTGCAACCGGATTGAACTCCTGCCCGCCGTGGAAAATGATGACCACAAAATCGGCCTTTTCCTTCTCCTCCAGAATGCGGGTACGCACCTTCATCTCATTATAACCGGCAGAGCCCGGGAAATCCTCCTCCGCACCGCCGAATTCATTCTCACAGACAGAGATAAAGGCGATCTTTACACCGTTCTTTTCGGCATACCAGGCAGCATACGCCTCCTCGAGGTTCTTGCCGCCGCCGCAGTGGCCGATCCCCGCCTCGTCAAGGCGGCGGATGGTATCCAGCACAGGCTCGGGGCCGAAGTCGCCAAGGTGGTTATTGGCAAGCGTCACGCAGTCAAAGCCGCCCTCGGTCAAAAAGCCGAGCTCCTCGGGCTCACCGCGCAGATTCGGGCCGCACTTGATAATGGGGGCGCCAAGCCCTTTCTCACAGATGACGTTTTCCAGATTGCAAATACGAAAATCCACACGGTCAAGATACGGACGAAGCTCCGAAAGCAGATGCTTCGAGTACGCCGCATCGGCAAGTCGCCAATCTTTACTGAAGTCGGTCGATACATCGCCGCCAACCAGCACGCGGACAGAATTACTCACGTTCAGACTCCTTTACAGCGGCATTTTCTGAAGCGCACGCAGATCCTCATAATCCGCAAGCGCCTTTTCAATTCTGCCAAGGTACAGAAGGTGTGCCGCACGGGTGATCATCGCACAGTGCGCCTCGCAGGTATGAAGGTTACGCAAAAGCGCGACCATCTTTCCCTTTTCGGGGTCGTTCAGGAAGGCGTCCTCCCACTTCGGCATATACTTCAGATGGCCGATGCCGCTGACCGCGCACCAGGCATCGTAAAGACGCTGAGACTCCTTTCTGTCGGAAAGAAGCGCAGAAAGCTTGTCGATGTACGCAAGCA
>JAGBZZ010000062.1 GCA_017652965.1 Clostridia bacterium
GGTCGATGCGGTAGCCGCCGTCGACCGTGTCGAGACCCGCGTAGGCCGTGTAGACCGCCTGCGAGGCCGACTGCTCGTTGTCCCTGCCAATGAGGGCACCAAAGGGCGAGGTGATACGGCGGAGGTAATCGACCCATGCGGAAACGTAGTCGAAATTCTTCTCGGGCTGGAACTGGATAAAGTTCGTGAGGTGGGCAATAAAGTTCGGCGTAAAGCCGCGGTTGCGCGCATCCTCGAACACGTTCGGGAAATAGGCGGGGTCGATGCCAAAGGCGTTCCACGTAATAAAGCCCATGGCACTCCGCAGGAAGATCATGTCCTCAACCACGCATTCACCTGCCCAGCCGCCATACTGCCAAACGCCGATCCCATGATGGCGCATCGCGCGGGCAAGGGCACGGTTGAAGTCGTCGGTCGGTTGGCCGTAAGCGCCGCACGGGGCGGCAAATACCTTGATCTTTTTCTTGAAGCCCCAATCGTTGTAAATTTCAAAAAAGAGCGAAAAGATGGTGTCAAGCTCCTCGGGGGTGATGGCCTCGCGTACCGTCTCGCCACGCTCGTTCTTGGCGCGCAGGGGATAGTAATGCTTGCCGTCAATATGCTTGCCATCCACAAAATAGCCGTGCTCAAGGCTATGGAGGCCGTATTCGAGATACTCGCTCCCTTCAAGGATGTCAAAAACCTCGTCAAAGTGTGCGCGGTTGGCATTTACCGTCTTGGCGGCATCCCAGCCCGCCTCATCCCAGGTGAGGTGGGGCACCCCCCGCAGGCGGTTCTTGATATCCCAGTCTCCAAGCACAAGGTTACAAAGGATCTTGGTGTTCAGCCCTTTGCCGATCTCGTGCAGAACGCGAAAATCGTCGGGCACGTGGCGGCGCGGGATTCCCGAGCGTGCAGGGCGGTTGCCGTAGCGGCCGTCCTCCCCTTCAAACCAACCCACGTCATCGACACGTACGGTGACGGCAACGGGGAGAATAATGTCCTGAAGCTTCATATCGTTTCTCCGATCTTACTCTGTTTTTTTGCGGATCCTCCGCACCTTTTACGCCCGTATTATATCACGCGCCGCCCTGAAAATCAAGACTTCTCCCCACGCTTTTTCATCTTTTAAGCCCCGCCCGCATTCCCGAGCCGCCATGTCCTTTCCTTTTTCCCGATATTCCCGCTCGCCCCCCTTGTCAAGACGCTGAGATTTTTAAGCTTTCCGTCGGCAAAACAGAAGAGGGGAGCGCGATTGCTCTTTACAAAAGCGAAAATAAATGGTAGAATAAAGGTGATATATCATAGCGTCGCGGGGTTGTGCCCGCAAGTGATGCGCAGACCCAAATCAACGTGAAAGGGGATAGATCCATGGAAAAGATCAGATTTGACCTTAACAAGCCTTGTGGAAAATTCAGACCTATGAATGCTGTCAATAACGGGCCGATCTACAAAAGGCACGCAAACGATCAGGCAAGAAGCAATCTTGAGGACTTCAAGGCGGCAAGAATTCCGTATGCGCGAAATCACGATGCCGCGTTTTGCTCCTCCTACGGCGGAGAGCATTCGGTCGATATTTCCGCAATCTTCCCGGATTTCGATGCTGACCCGTACAAGGAGGAGTCCTACGATTTCACCTGTACGGATGAATACGTGGCCGTAACGCTTCTGGCAGGCACGGAAACCTTCTATCGCCTCGGCCAAAAAATAGAGCATTACATCAAAAAGTTCTTCGTGTATCCCCCAAGGGATCTTAAAAAATGGGCGATCATATGCGAGCATATCATCCGCCATTATAACTACGGCTGGGCAAACGGATTTGAATACAATATCCAATATTGGGAGATCTGGAACGAGCCGGATCTTGATGACGGCCTGCCGACAGTAAGAACGTGGGGCGGTACACGGGAAGAGTTCTTTGACCTTTACGAAATAACGGCAAAGCATCTTAAATCCTGCTTTCCCGAGCTTAAGATCGGTGGGCCCGCATTATGCGGGCGCATAGAGTGGGGACGCGCGTTTCTCCTCGAAATGCAGAAAAGAGAAGTCCCGATCGACTTCTTCTCGTGGCATATCTATACGAATTCGGTTCCGAAGGTGATAAGCCGCGCAAGGGCTGTGAAAGAGGCAATGATAGAAAGCGGCTACGGAAATGCCGAGAGCATTCTTAACGAGTGGAATTACGTGCAAGGATGGACGGGGGACGAGTTCACCTATTCGATAGAGCAGATCATAGGGCAGAAGGGCGCGGCATTCGTGCTTTCCACCATGGCCCTGGCGCAGAAGTCGGATATGATCGATATGCTTATGTATTACGATGCCCGCCCCTGCGTATTTAACGGCATGTTTGATTTCTACACGTTCCGCAGGCTGAAGGGATATTATCCCTTCCTCTGGTACGGTATGTTCTATGACCTGGCGTGCGAAATCCGCTCCGAGGCAGATCCCGAGGATATTTATACCCTCTCTGGCGTTGGCAAGGACGGAAAGACCCTGAGTGTCGTCTCCTACTATACAAATGACGACACCGCCGATGACAGGGAGATCGCCATTGATTTCGGCAGAAGCGGGAGGTACGAGGTGTATTATCTCGACAACACGCACGATCCGCGCGTAGCCGAGACGGTGGATAAGCTTGAATTTAAGCTTCCGCGGTGCGCCTCTGTTCTTATTAAAGAAATATAAGCAAAACGAACCACCCGCCAAAGGAAAAGGCCGTGATCGCTCACGGTCTTTTCCTTGTTTTTAAGTTTTGTGCATGCTTGCCGATGTGCGGTATTGGGGTTTTTCGTGACGGTCAATGACATATTGACAAAAACAAAGTAAAGCGGTATAATATAGATAGCCTGAATTGGGTAATGCTTTAGAGAAATGAGGAAAAACAAATGGCAAGATTTACTCTCCCGCGCGACCTTTATTACGGCAAGGGCGCACTTGAAAACTTGAAAAATCTTAAGGGCAAGAGGGCGGTCGTTGTTGTTGGTGGCAGCGCAATGAAGAAAAACGGCTTCTTGCAGAGAGCTGAGGATTACCTCAAGGAAGCAGGGATGGAGGTCAAAGTGATCGAAGGCGTAGAGCCCGACCCCTCGGTTACCACCGTTATGAACGGTGCGGCAGTTATGGCCGAGTTCCAGCCCGACTGGATCGTTGCCATGGGCGGCGGTTCTCCCATTGATGCGGCAAAGGCCATGTGGATCAAGTACGAGTATCCCGAGATCACGTTCGAGGAAATGTGCGTGGTGTTCGGCATTCCCGAGCTTCGCAAGAAGGCGAGATTTGTGGCTATCCCCTCCACCTCCGGTACCGCTACCGAGGTTACCGCTTTCTCGGTCATTACCGATTACGAAAAGGGGATCAAGTATCCTCTTGCCGATTTTGAAATCACTCCCGACGTGGCCATCGTAGACCCCGATCTTGCCGAAACCATGCCGAGGAAGCTTGTCGCACACACCGGTATGGACGCGATGACCCATGCGATCGAGGCCTTCGTTTCCACCTGCCACAGCGAATACACCGATCCGCTTGCCATTTTTGCCATCACCATGATCCAGCGGGATCTCGTTGGTTCGTATGGCGGCGATATGACAAAGCGTGCCTCTATGCACAATGCGCAGTGCCTTGCGGGTATGGCGTTCTCCAACGCGCTCCTCGGTATCGTTCACTCTATGGCGCATAAGACCGGTGCTATCTTTACCGATTACGGTGCGCACATCATCCACGGTGCGGCCAACGCCATGTACCTTCCCAAGGTTATCGCATTCAACGCAAAGGATCCTGCCGCTAAGGCAAGATACGGCGTCATCGCCGATTACATGGGCCTTGGTGGTGCTAATGACGATGAAAAGGTCGCTAACCTTATCGCCTTCCTGCGCGGCATGAACGATGCGCTTAACATTCCTCAGTGCATCAAGAATTACGGCCTTGACAGCCTTCCTTGCGAAAAGGGATTTGTGCCCGAGGAGGTATTCCTTGAAAGACTTCCCGAAATCGCCAAGAATGCGGTGGCAGACGCTTGCACCGGCTCCAACCCCAGAGCGATCTCTGTTCCCGAGATGGAAAAGCTTCTTAAGTGCTGCTACTACGATACCGAAGTCGATTTCTAAGAAAAGAAAAAAGCCCCTCAAAAGAGGGGCTTTTTCTATCTCTGCGAAGCAGATATCATAGCGAAGCTATCTCACCCGTTCCGACAAGGAACGGATATCA
>JAGBZZ010000063.1 GCA_017652965.1 Clostridia bacterium
CTCGGGCTGATCGGTTGCGGCACTGAAAAGCATGTGTGCGCATCCCTTCACAGACTCATAGCATGCAGAAAAATCACGCGAGATAAGCCCGGCGTTATAAAGCCTTTCGTAAAAGGGCGTGCTTTCGCCAAAGCAAAGGTCTCCGATAAGGTTCATGATGATCGAGCGGCGTTCGCGCTCTGCCGGTGACTTGGGGATAATGGTATCCTTGATGCCTACGCAGATCTTGGGTCTTGCGATATCCATATGAAATTCGCAGGACTTCTTAAAAACGCCGACAGGCTCCTCGGGATATTCGCAGATCGGGGCCGGGGAGACGGGGAGATCATTCGGCAGCGCCGCATCCACCACGCGCATGACCTCGTCGGTTGTGACGTCGCCGCATACGGTAAGGATCATATTGTCCGGGCGATAGAAGGCGCGGTAGCACCGTGTAAGAAGCTCGGGCGTGATGGCCGAGATCGTCTCGTACGAGCCGCAGATATTCGTGCGGATCTCATGATTTTGGTAGAGACATTCCATCATAGCCATATACAAACGGCTTGAGGGGGAATCCTCATACATTTTTATCTCCTGCCCTATAATACCTACCTCTTTTTCAACATTTTTCTCGGTAAAATAGGGATGAAAAACATAATCAACCAGAATTTCAAGTGCTTTTTCGATCGCTTCCGAGGTGGAAAACAGATAGGAGGTCACCTCATTGGAGGTGTAGGCATTGGCACTGGCGCCCACCGCTGCAAACTTATCGAAGGTGTCGATGTTGTCCTCGCTTTCAAACATCTTATGCTCTAAAAAGTGGGCGATTCCATCCGGCATAGCCAGAGCTTCCTCTTCCCCCTCTAAGCGAAAGCGGTTGTCAAGCGAGCCAAAGCGCACGGTCAGTGCCGCATAGGTCGTCGAAAGTTTTTTCGGAAACACGTAGACCGAAAGCCCGGAGGAGTGCGTCACCTTGTCATAACGCTCGCGAAGGAATTGGTTCTTTACCGTGACCTTCTCATTCATCGATGTTTCCCTCCTCTTCCTCGGTGTGCTCTGCACTGCCGCGCAGGAAATAGACGGTATCCTGCGTCACCATCTTGGCAATACGGGAAAGATCACGCACCGTGACCTCTTCGATCGCCTTGGCGACCTCTTCATGGCTGACAGAAATGCCCGCAAGCTCACGGCCAAGATACCACCGCTCCATGGCCGTAGGCTCGTCCTCAATCGCGCGGAACTGATTTATCATCATACGCATGGCCATATTCAGCTCGTTTTCCGTGATCTTTCCGGCCCTCATTCTTCTAAGCTGGCGCATGATCTCGCGGACGGCTCTTCCCTTTTTCTTGTTTTCTATCCCCGCAGAAACCACGAAAAGCCCTTTTGCAAGGTGGAGACGCGATGAGCAGGAATAACAAAGGCTGAGCCGCTCACGGACGTTGGCAAACAGCTTGGACGTCGGAGAAGCCGCAAATACCGAATGAAAGAGCATGCAAGCGGCAACTTCCGCATCGGTGATGGAAACACCGGTGCGAAATCCAATGCAAAGCTTGCCCTGCGCCGCCACTGCCCGTTCGGTTACCTGGCTTTTCCCGGCCGCACGGCGCCGGATCACAGTGGTGGGGAGGGATATCGGATGGCGGTGGATCCCTTCAAGGGCGGGGCGCAGGAGCGAAAGAATCTCCTCAGAGGACGCAGTGCCTGTATAATACATATCGATCCGCGCCTCGGAAAGAAGCGCGCGGTAGGCGGTAAAAAGCGCCGCAGGCGTGATCTTTGCCGTCTCCTCGACCGTCCCCCGCTCGGAAATGCTGTATGCCTCGTCCCGGCACATGACCTCAAGACAACGGGCGTTGGCATAGGCCGCCTTGTTGTTTTGGAGAGAGCGGATACGGTCGCAGGCGTTTTTCTTCTCGCTTTCTACATAGTCATCCAGAAAAACGCCGGTTTTCTTATCAATGCAGGGCTCAAAAAGCACCTCGCGCAGAAGGCTGATGACCGCAGGCATCGGATCCTCACCCTGCGGCACGTACTCCCGGCAGAGTGCATTGACAGAAAAGCCAAGCACCTGGCACTCACCCTGCTTGAAAACGCCCGAGAAAAGATCAGCCGAGTAAAGCTCCTCCTGGCGGCGCACAATGGCGGCAGAGGTAGGATATGTACGGGTGCCGCGGCGCAGAACATAAGGCAAAAGGGCGATCTTTGACGCGGTGCTATCATCACTCAGCGGCAATGTCAAATACACGGTAAGCTGTGCAGTTTTAAATTTATCAACGGGCATCCGATGAAAATAGATGCCCGTTGAAACCTCAATTTTATCCGGTTTCATTTTACTCCTTTGTCAGATCACGGATGATTTTACACATAGTATCATATTTTTTCAGCATGTCGCGTGCAAGCCTTATCTGGCATGCGGCGCGCACGCGATTGTGTCCCTCATAAGAGACCTTGAAATATTTATCCCCGAGGAGATAATCGTCAAGAAAGCGGGCGGCAAGCTCTATGGTGATGGTAACTGCCCCCAGCGCCATGCTTTCGATCTCGCACGGTGTCAGCGCTTCCCTCGTCTTTCCGATAAAGCCCTCCGCAAAGGCGCGATATCTCCGAAGATCCAGCCCCACAAGTGAAAGATCCTCCTCATCCTCTGCTGCGGTAGAAGCCCCAAAGCGCACCGCATCCCCAAAATCATGCATGACAAGCCCCGGCATAACGGTATCCAGATCGATAACCGCTAAGGGCTGCTTGGTTTTCGGATGAAAGAGAACGTTATTGATCTTGGTATCGTTGTGCGTTACGCGCAAGGGGATCTTGCCGGCCTCCACGGCCTCGGTCAAGCGGACCGCAAGCGGTTGCACCGAGGCGATATACGCAAGCTCCGCGCGTATCCCGCCGGCACGGCCGTACGGATCCGCCTTTGCATCGGTAAATAAGGACGCAAGCCTTATCCTTGTGTTGTGAAAATTCGGAATTGTTTCAAAAAGCAGTGAGGCATCAAAATCCGAAAGCTGCATTTGAAATTCGCCAAACGCAGCGCCTGCGTTGCGCAACACGGTAAGATCCGAATCGTTATTAAAGGATACGGCAGGAATATAGGTGTAAAGCCGCCAAAGCGCGTCATCCTCTTTATCCCGGAAGTAATTTTCCCCCGATGCCGTATGATGAAAATGAAGGGTATTACCGTGCGGATTCTTTTTTCGTATATGCGTGGTCACAAGATCAATGTTTTTCATAACCTCTACAGGATAATGAAAAACGTACGGATTGATCCGCTGGGCAACGTAGCTTTTTTCGGTTCCGTCCGCATGCAGATAATCCATTTTATAGGTACTGTTTACATTTCCGGCTGTCAGCACGGTGCAGTTTACTAACGTCCCCGGTAATTTGAACGTCTTACCGATCGGTGCAAGCTTCTGTGCCAGCACAGTGTTGGGCATGCATTTCCCCCTTTAAATATATCGTACCACTTTATATTATATCGTGCTTTTGCCTTTTTTGCAACCCCTAAAAAGAAAAAGATAGCCGCCGGCAACAAAAGCGTTGCAGGCGGCAGCTTTCTTTTTATGCTTCCATTTGCCGTGCCAGAAAAAGTGCGGCAGTCTGAATCAGCTTGATTTCGGTCTCCTCGGCATCCTTGTCTCCGCCGGCATCGTGATGAAGGAGAGAGCAAACCGAGCCGATGATATCCCCTTCGGCCAGAATCGGCATGGCGCAGCTGATAAAATGCGATCCGCCATCCTCGATCACCCGGCTTCTCTCCTGCCCCGTGCGATGCGTATAAAGGCCGCGGGATTCCATGATATCCTCAAGCTCCTCGGAAATCTTTCTTTCCATATACTCCTTCTTGGAAACACCGGCCGCCGCAATCACCGCATCCCGATCGGTGATGATAATGGCCATGCCGGACGTCTTTTGCAGGGTGTCGGCATACTGTGCGGCAAAAGAGGTCAGCTCTCCGATCGGGGAATACTTTTTAAAAATGACCTCGCCTTCTCTATCGGTATAAATTTCGAGAGGGTCACCCTCGCGGATGCGCATTGTTCTTCTGATCTCCTTCGGGATCACAACACGACCGAGGTCGTCGATCCTACGAACGATTCCTGTGGCTTTCATCTATATAAAATGCTCCTTATTTTTGCAGATTTGCCTTGTTAGTATCTGCAAGCCAAGGGGATTTATACTACAAAAATTGACTTTTTGAACAATGCGTGGTAAAATATAAAACAGTTGAGGCATAAAGGAGGAAGGCTATGGATGCCGTTTTCAAAAAAACAAATCAAATTTTACTTGTTGTTTTTCTCATATTAGCCTTTATATGGTCAGGATTATGCGTGTTTATGTTTGCCGAAAACAGGCTCTTGGGAATCGGTGATATTATTGCGTGTTCATTGATCACGAGCCTAGCTTGTTCATTCAGCATTATTCCTTTTCTCTATAACCGCAAAGCGTTTTTACATGTTGATGACAACAAAATAAGCGGCAAGTTTGGTTTCTTTAAACGATTGGAATGTGAAATCCGCGATGTTGATTTTGTTCTCGTTCAATTTGATGCGATACATATCCTTTTAAAAAACCGAAAATATTATATCCGCGGTATTAAAAATCCCATGCAGATCGGCGCGTTTATTATGCCGAAGATTCCATTCTTTTTTGAGGGTAACAGGCAAGACGTTGTAGCAGATTTAAAGAAACGAGGACAAGACGTAAAGAAAAATGCCGTTTTAATCTTTTGCACCATCGGTTTGTCATTTGTTTGGCTTGTTGTTGCGATACTTCTGATCGGTTCCTCCAAAGAGTTTTCTGATTTCACCCGGAGAGACTGGGGGCTTTTTGCTATACTATGTCTTTTTGAGATACCGACCGTGATTGCTATGTTTGTCTTTGCACGCAAAGCATGGCAGGCAAATCCGCTCCATCTGGAAAAGCAACTCTATGGGGTGCGCCGTACTATGATTGAAACGACGCCGCTTTTGAAATCACCGTGGAAAGTAAAGGCAGTTTTAACGGATGCCTATTTTCATGAACGCATTACAATTTATAGCGAATGCATAGAGAATGACAATGATACTTTTTGCTATCGCATAGAGTGCTTTGATGCGAATTTCAACTTGAAATTCTTTGGTGAATCAGAGATCTTAAAAAACGATGCATTTGAATATGCAAACCGTGAAATATTCGAAAATTATTTGGATATTACTACTGCCTTTCAATCATAATCAAGGCGCAAAAGCGAGGTGAATTTCACCTCGCTTTAGTTCTGTTATATTGCAAAAAGCAGGGGCTCATGGCTGAGCCCCTCCTTTTACCCATATTACTCGTTCTCGGATTCGGCGGTCTCTTCCGCTTCGGTATCCTCTGATGCTGTGGAAAGACCAAACGCATCCCCGATATCCTCGCGAAGAGCATCGATGGCGTCCCAGATATAGAAAAACACTCGCGAGAGGGCTTCTGCATCCGGCAAAACCTCAAGGGGAATGGAATAGGAGAAGGAAAGACTCCCCTCCTCTATCGTAACGGTCAAGGGTGAGACCGTGTTCAGCTCGTTGACATAGCGGTAAAGCTCCAGCTCGTCCACGTCCGGAATATCGCAATAATCCACGAAGAAAAAGATAGGGGCATCCGCCGTCAGAGTGGCTACGATATCATAGGAGGGATATCCGTCCTCCTCATTGATCGGGAAGGTGATCACCGTCACATCCTCGGATGCGCCCGCGCCCCCCTCAACCTCCACGTCGAGAATTTCATGCTCCCGAAGCCAAAGGCGAAAAGAGTCGATAAGATTTTGCATTTGCATAGACGTTATCCTCGTTTCTTTCAAATTATGCGAGCATTCGGAATGCCCTCGCGCGCGGCTTACTTCAGGGTAACACCGGGGGCGGGAATTTTGTTTTTACGGCACTTTTCGAAGGATCCTTCGGATTCCGCAAAATTGAACTTGACCGAGGCCAGGGTCTGCTTGGGCTTCAGCGTAATAAGCGCTACCCCGGTGGAGGTTCTTGTCGATTTGATCGGAATGAGGGAGGATTTGATCAAAAGCTTGCGGTTCTGGCTGTCGATCAGCAAAAGATCCCTCGGCTCTGCCTCGTAGACAGCAGCCACAATGGGAGAAGCACCGGAAAATACGGCCGTCTGCCTGCGGCGATTGGTCTTGGTCTGATAGCGATCCATCGGAACGCGAACGCCGCGACCGTTTTCAAAGAGGAAGATCACGTTATGATCCGGATTGAAATCGTGCAATGCCTTCATAAGGATCGGATGCTCGTCCTCATCCATATTCAGCTTAGCGGGCAGATAGTCTCCAAGCGCCGACGCCTTTACCGGCTCAAAATCGGCCGCGCGCACACGATATAGCTGTGCCTTATCGGTAAAGAAGATCAGCTCGCACTTATTGTCAAGATCCTCAGAGAACAGGATCTCGTCCCCCTCCTTCAGCTTCTGCTCGTCATTACCGCGCAGAGACTGTAGAGTGATCTTTTTGAAGTACCCCTCCTTGGTCATCAGGAAGCGCGCCGTATAGTTCTCCTCAAAAAGGTCGTCGTCATCAAGCTGCTCTACCTCCCCCTCGTCTACAAGAAGGGTCTTACGCGGCTTGGCATACTTCTTTTTGATCTCCTTCAGCTGGTCGGCAATAGCCCCCTTCAGCTTCAGCTCATCCGCAAGAAGAGCCTCAAGCTCGGCGATCTCGGTCTGCAGGGACTCGATCTCGGATACGCGCTGGGCGATATACTCACGGTTGATGTTACGCAGGCGGATATCCGCGATATACTCAGCCTGCTCCTTGGAGATCATAAAGCCCGACATCAGGTTCGGCACAACGTCGGCATCCTTTTCGGTGGTACGGATGATGCGGATAGCCTTATCGATATCCAGCATGATCGTAGCCAAGCCGAGCAAGAGGTGCAGCTTTGTGTGCTTTTTGTCAAGGTCAAAGGTCAGCTCGCGGCGGTAGCACCCGATGCGGAAACGGATCCATTCCTTAAGGATCTCGATAATTCCCAGCTGTCTTGGCATGCCATCCACCAAAATATTAAAGTTACAGTCGAAATTGTCCTCAAGATCGGTCAAGCGATACAGCTTTTGCATCAGCTTATCGGGATCTGTCCCGCGGCGCAGGTCGATCGTGATCAGCTTGGTGGCGTTACGGTCGATCGCATCGCGGACGTACTCCACCTCCTTAAGGCGCCCGGCCTTCACAAGCTCGGTAATCTTATCCATGATGGATTCGATCGTGGCGGAATACGGAATTTCCAGAATATCGATGCAGTTGTTGGCCTTGTCGTAAGAATACTTCGCCCGCAGCTTTACAGAGCCAAGACCGGTCTCATAGATCTTACGCATCTTCTCGCGGTCATAAAGAAGCAGCCCTCCGCCCGGAAAATCGGGGGCACGGACAAGGTCCAGCATTCTCTCTATCCCGGTATTCGGATTTTTAAGAAGGGCGATCGTACCGTCGCAGATCTCGCCGAGGTTAAAGGAACAGATCGAGCAAGCCATGCCGACGGCGATACCGAGATTGGAGGAAACAAGGATATTCGGGAAGGTGGTCGGCAGAAGCACCGGCTCATCCATGGTATTATCGTAGTTAGGTACAAAATCAACGGCATTTTTGTCGATCCCGCGGAAAAGCTCGTTACAGAAGGGATCCAACTTCACCTCTGTATAACGCGAGGCGGCGGCCACCATGTTTTTACTGAACTGCTTGCCGAAGTTCCCCTTGGAGTCCACAAACGGATGCAAAAGTGCCTCGTTACCCGTGGTAAGACGAACCATGGTATCGTAAATAGCCGCATCGCCGTGCGGATGAAGCTGCATGGTCGCACCTACGACCTTGGCACTCTTCATCCTTTGGTTTTTAAGAAGCCCCAGCGTATACATCGTATAAAGAATTTTGCGGTGCGAGGGCTTAAAGCCGTCAATTTCGGGCAAAGCACGGGAAATGATGACCGTCATGACGTACGGCATGTAGTTCTTTTCGATGGTTTCGGTTATCGGCTGATAGGTAATTTCCGCCTCCTCGGCAGGGTATTCATTCAATTCGTTTTTCTTTTTCGCCATAATAAACTCCGTTTATGAGATGTTGATCACAAGGTAATGATTTTATGTGCCGCCGCCCTTATCATGCGGTTGTAAAGCGCAAGCCCGAGCCCCCGAGGCACGGGGAGATCGGCATAGATCTCGGTGTATCCCTTCTTATCGCATTCGCGCAACAGCCAGAAAAGGCGTTTTGCCAGCTGTTGGGGCTCATTGCGCGATCCGATCGCAATGAGAGTAGCTTTGGTGCAGCTTCTAAGAAGCGGAATATCCTCTTCATAGGCAAAGAAGGCGACGTTTGCCCCCTTGTCATGCAAAAATGCGGCCACCTGATCCTCGCTCCCCTCCAAAAGCGCAAAGGGCGTTTTGGGAGCGTAGTGCTTATATTTCATACCGGGAGAAAGCACCTGCTCTCCCGTTTTTAAGGCGCCAAGAACCGCTGAAGCGATCCTGACCTCCGGGGCAACGACGGAAAGATCCTCCGGGGTGATCGCACCCGGGCGCAAAAGCGTCAGCGTGCCATCCTCCTCGATCTTTACAATGGTAGATTCCAGCCCGATCTCACACTCACCGCCATCCAGGATCACATCCACACGCCCATCCATATCATCCCGCACGTGTCGGGCGGAGGTCGGAGAGGGACTGCCGGAAAGATTGGCAGAGGGCGCGGCGATCGGTACGCCTGCCTCGCGTATCAGGGCGTTGGCCACAGGGTGGGAGGGACAACGCACCGCCACGGTGGGAAGGCCGGCCGTAACCGTCTTCGGGATTGTGTCACGCACCGGTAGGATTACCGTCAGGGGACCCGGGAAAAAGGCTGAGGCCAAACGGTAATAAAGGGGGGAGGTAACCGCGTATTTCTCGGCCTCCTCGGGCGTTGCAATGTGAATGATCAGGGGATTGTCGGACGGGCGCCCCTTGGCGCTATAGATCCTCTCTGCCGCGGTCGGATCGGTGGCATTGCCACCAAGGCCGTAAACCGTTTCGGTAGGAAAGACCACAAGGCCGCCTCGACAAAGGATCTCGGCTGCTTGGCGGATCTTTTGCCTGTCGACATCGCTTGTCACGTCGGAAATCTTTACAAACTCTGTTATCATAGTTCTTGCTTCTTCATTTTTTCGGCAGTATCCGCCTGGATAAGCGCATCGATCATCGCGCCGATATTTCCGTTCATAAAGGCATCCAGCGTATACACGGAAAGGCCGATACGGTGATCGGTGATCCGCCCCTGAGGGAAATTGTAGGTACGGATCTTTTCGCTACGATCTCCCGATCCCACCTGGCGCTTTCTGTCGGCAGCACGTTGATCGTCCAGCTCCTGCCGCTTTTGATCGTACAGCTTGGTGCGAAGCATGCGCATGGCCGCTTCTCTGTTTTGCAGCTGGCTTCTTTGCGTCTGGCAAAAAACGACGATCCCCGTAGGGATATGCAGGAGTCTGACGGCGGATTCTGTCTTGTTGATGTGCTGGCCGCCGGCGCCACTGCTCTTCATGGATTCGATAACCACGTCCGTTTGCGGGATGTCGATCTCCACCTCTTCCGCCTCGGGGAGCACTGCAACCGTCACGGCTGAGGTCTGGATGCGCCCCTGCGACTCGGTCACCGGTACGCGCTGAACGCGATGCACGCCACTCTCAAACTTAAAGCGCGCATAGCATCCCTCTCCCGTAATACGAAAGGAGACCTCACGAAATCCGCCAAGCTCGGTTTCATTATAGTCTAAAAGCTCCAGGGTGAGCCCCATAGAATCGGCATACATCCGATACATGCGGTAAAGGTCAGAGGCGAAAAGTGCCGCCTCTTCCCCTCCTGTACCGGCGCGGATCTCCATAATGACATTGCGGCTGTCATTCTCGTCACGCGGTAAAAGCAGCGTGCGGATGGTATCGCCAACGGTACCAAGGCGTTCCCGCCCCTCGGCCGCCTCTTCGGCCGCTAATTGCCGCAGATCTTCATCGGCATCGGGGTCGGAAAGGATGGCTTCGGCCTCGGCGATCTGCCGTTTTTCGTCGCAAAACGCACGGTAGGCCTCCACCAGGGGGGATAGACGGTGATGCTCCTTTAAAAGCTCACGAAAGGCGGCGGGAGAGGCCGCCACCTCCGGGCTTGCAAGGCGCGCCTCTATCTCCTCAAACCGCTCGACAACGGGTATCAGCTCTTCAAACATACTTTAGCGGCAAAAGGCAGAGAAAGCCTCGTGCAGCGCATACAGATCTGCCTTGGAGATGACCTCGTACGGGGCATGCATGGAAATAACGGGCAGACCGAGATCGACCGTGTCGATATTCTGCTCGGCAATGAACATGGCAACGGTACCGCCGCCGCCGATATCCACCTTACCAAGCTCAGCCGCCTGCCAGGCAACCCCTGCTTCGGCAAACATCTTGCGGATAAAGCCAACATACTCTGCAGAGGCATCGTTGGAGCCGGATTTACCGCGAGAGCCGGTAAACTTACTCATAGCAGGGCCGCAGGAGATGAGGGCACTGTTTCTCTTTTCATATACCTCGGGATAATTCGGGTCGTACGCCGCATTGACGTCGGCCGAAAGGCACTTCGAGGCATGTCTTACGGCGGCGGGATTAGCCCCCAGCGCCAGCGACACAGAATCCAAAAGATCCGCAAACAGGCGACAACGCATACCGGTGTTGCCGTTACTGCCGATCTCTTCCTTATCGGCCAGGATCACAAACACCGTCTGCTCTTCGGATTTGGTCCCGAACAGCGCCGTAAGGGCGGGATACGCACAGCAACGGTCATCATGCCCGTAGGCCGCGATAAAGGCGCGGTCAAAGCCCACGTCACGCGCGGATGCGGCAGGAACGGCCGAAAGCTCGGCACTCAAAAAGTCAGATTCGGTGACCCCGTACTTTTCGTTAAGAAGGCGAAGAACGTTCAGCTTAATGGCCTTGCCATCCTCACCGCCGGACACAGGAATGCCGCCTACCAGAAGATTCAGGCTCTCACCCGCGATTGCCTTGCCAAGCGGTTGGGCGGCCTGATCCTGCCCAAGATGCGGCAAAAGATCATTGATATAGAACACAGGATCGGAGGGATCCTCCCCGATGCTGACCTTGACCTCGCTTCCGTCCGCACGGACAATGACGCCGTGCAAAGCAAGCGGGAGGGCCATCCACTGGTACTTTTTGATCCCGCCGTAGTAATGCGTCTTAAAGAAACTCATCCCGCTATCCTCGTAAAGCGGATTCTGCTTCAGATCGATACGCGGCGAGTCCACGTGCGCCGCCAGAATGCGGAAGCCCGCCTCTGCCAGGGGAGCCGTACCGATACGGAAAAGGTAGATCCCCTTCCCCTTGTTTTCAAAATAGCGCTTATCCCCTGCCTTCAAAGGGTCGCCAAAGCGGTAAGGGGTATATCCGGCCGCCTCGGCCGCCGCAATAGCATACGCCGTGGTTTCACGCTCGGTTTTTGCGGAATCCAAAAAAGCCTTGTAGCTTTCCGCATAGGCAAAAATAGCATCCAGCTTTTCAGCATCTACCGTCTCGTAGATGCTTTTGCGTGTGGCTAAAAGCTCGGAATAGTTTGTTTCTTGATTCATGGCGTATTCCTCCGTAATTGTAGTAAATGGTGGCTGAGTGCCGTAATTTTTTCACGGAGCGCTGCTACGTCTCCGTCATTATGGATCTGATAGTCTGTCTTTTGCATTAAGGTGGCATCATCCATCTGCGCCGCAATGCGCCGCTCGGCCGCTTCGGTCGTAAGACCATCCCGCGCAACAAGGCGCCCGAGGCGCGCCGCATGCGGGGCGAGAATGGCCACCGTCACGTCACATTCCCGATAAAAGCCGGATTCGAACAGAAGCGGTGCGTTGATAAGCGCCGTCTCAGCCCCCTCTGCCCGCTTGGCCTCCAAAAAAAGGCGACACTCTGCGAGGACAGCCGAATGGGTCAGGCGATTCAATTCGTCAAGGCGGGCGCTACCGGCCGCATCGCCGGAAAAAACCAGCCGCGAGAGGGCCACACGGTCCAAAGCGCCATCGGGCAGGAGAATATCCGCACCAAAATGCGCCGCGAGCGCGCGCGTCAAGTGGGTGCTGTGATCAATAAGCGAGTGATACACCACGTCGGCGTCGCATCCGGGAATACCGCATTCCTCAAAAAAGGCCTGCGCCGTTGTCTTTCCGGTTCCGCTTCCGCCACACAGGCCGATCACCAGCATAAGGACACCCCTTCCATTATAATCTTTTCTATATTATACTATACATTTCCGGGATTGTCAAGAAAACCACACATGACTTTTTTGCTCGCCGAAATAATAATAGGCGTTCTCCCGCCCTTGCAAACCACAAGAGCATTGAGAGACTTGATATGTATCGCCATGTCGCATTAGATGCACCAAACGCCTTGACTTCCGGTATTATTTGTGATATAATGTTATAACGCGGTAAAAAAGGAGTGCGCATTGCAATATGAAAACGGTGGCGATCGTCAGCGAATTTGATCCTTTTCATAACGGGCATCGTGCTCTTTTGGAGGCTGTCCGCCGTCAATTTGGCGAGGATACCGAAATAGTAGCCTTAATGAGCGGGAATTTCACCCAACGCGGCACAGTGGCCGTTGCCGATAAATTTACCCGCGCCGCCATGGCTGTAGAGGGTGGCGTCAACCTTGTCCTGGAGATCCCCTTTCCGTATTCTCTTTCCAGCGCCGAGTATTTTGCGCGCGCCGGCGTACGCATGGCATCGGCACTTAATGTTGTGGATACGCTTGCCTTTGGAAGCGAATGCGGCGATATCGGGGCGCTTACGGTAGTGGCAAAACGCCTTTCCTCCCCGGAATTTGAAGCGGCACTGCAGGAGGCGATCCGTACGGAGGCCGCCTGCGGCTACGCCGCCCTGCATGAGCAGGTATACCGCCGCTTATATGATGACGCCGGCGGCGATCTCTTGAAGGATCCCAACAATATTCTGGCCATTTCCTACCTGCGCGAGATCCTGGCACTCCCCTCTCCCTTGACCCCCTTTACAGTAAAGCGCCGGGGCGCATATCACGAAAAGGATCTTTCGGAGGGCGTATCTGCCACGGCGGTACGTGCCGCCTTATATAGAGATGACCCCACGGCTTACGAGGCCATGCCCCCCTCCTCTGCCCCTCTTTTGCGGGATGCGATGGCAAAGGGGATGGCACCTACCGATTTTTCACGTCTTGAAAACGTTCTTTTGGCTCACTTCCGAACGCGGGATCCGCAACCCGGTGATGCCTTAGGACACAGAATATACAGTGCGGCTATCCGCGCTCACACTTTTCAGGAATTCACCGCTATGATCGCCACCAAGCGATACACCCACGCCTATATCCGCCGTACCCTGTGGCACAGATTTTTCGGCATTACCTCGGCCGATTGTCAGAAGCCGCCGCTGTACACGCAGATCTTGGGTATGGATGCCCGCGGCCGTGCGATCCTGCGAAGGGCGGCAAAAAGCACTACTCTTCTCCTTTTGACAAAGCCGGCAGACGGCAACGGTCGGGATGGAGAGCTGGGGCGGCAGATCGCCCTTGCGCAAAAGGCCGATTCTTTGTATCCCTTAACAATGCCTGTCCCCGGGGCGGGCAACGCCGCGATCCTTGCTGCACCCTACCGCAAGGATTAGCGAAAAAGCCCGAAAGTTTCTTTTTGACTACTCCTGTCGAAACGATTGACATTTATTGGCAACCGTGATAGGATAGCGTTGAAAAGGACGGGCAGTCAGTTTCAATTTTTGAAAGGAGTTATTATGAAAGCCATTGGTATCCAAGGAAAGTATCTCGAGTACAAGGGTAAGCCCCTGGTACGCCAAGGAAACGAGCTTTATTACGGAGATATGAGCGATCCTTACTATCTCTTTCTCATGATCATGGGGGAGAAGGAGGAGGCCGGCCTTGGGGTCAAGATCCCCGATAAGGTCATGATCCAGGTGCTGGCTACCGCCGACAACAAAATGCTTAAGCAGAAGGTTGTAGACGGGCTTTACGAAGCGTTTGATCTCGGGACTGCCTGGCTCGAAAGAGCAAACAAATAATTTCTGTGTTTTCCTTTTCAATTGCCGGTCTACATGACCGAGGAGGTAGCAATTGTGAAGAAAAAAACTGTACGTACGGTCCTTTTAGCCCTTGCTTTTCTTGTCTTTTTCGTGCTTCTTCTTTCCTCATGTGAAATGCACTCACTGATCGACAAGTGGAGCGAAACGTCGGCCGCCACCGTATTTTTGCCAAGCACAGAGGCACCGCCGACCACGACCACCGCCGCCACGGCGGCAACCACCGCTACACCGGCCGCAACAACCACAAGTGCGCTCACTGAATCCCCCGTGAGCCCCATTTACCGCAATCCGCTGACAGGGCTTAACGAGGCTCTTGCCGCCGTGAAAGCACGCCCACTTGCTTTTTGCGTGGGGCGTGCGACCTCGGATCGGGTCGCGAAGGCAGATGTGGTTATAGAGGCTCCCACAGAGGCGGCCGCCACGCGCCTTTCACTTTTGGGCGTGTCACATACCGCGCTTTTTCCGGATTTGGAGATTGCCTCTACCCGTGCCCATCTTGCCGCCCTTACGCATGACTTTTTTGGGATATCGGTATATAGCGGTACGTCGGATAACGGTCTTGCTTCCATTGAGTTCCTGTACGACACTTTGGATCTTTCGGTAAAAAACTGCGAAAGGACCGAGGAGGCACTGCGTGATGCACTGGATGCCGCAGGAATACAAGCAGAGCATGCCGGCGGGATCGTGCTACCCTATACGCACGTACCGCAGGGGGAAACCGTGATTCCCGACGGGAATGCCGCATCCTACGTTTCCGTTCCCTTTTCGGAAGGGTCTGCCACCACCTTTACGTACGATGCCGTGAGAGGGCAGTATACGATGCGCACCTCCTCCGCTATGATAGAGGGTGACGCGTCTCCTGCCTTTTCCAATCTCATTCTCCTCTTCTACGATGCCACGCGCCATATCACAAAGGACGGCGTTGCCCTTACCCTGGATACCGAGCTTGGCGGAAGCGGATTTTATCTTTCGGGTGGGCGGGTGATTCCTATCTTCTGGCGCCGTGACGCCATCACCTCTTCCCTCACCCTTACCGATACCGACGGTAACCGTTTAGCCGTTAATCTCGGTAAGACCTACGTGGGAATGATGACTTACGAATACCGTGATCGGTTGATCATGAACTAAAAAAAGAGCAATCACTCTAATCAAAGTGATTGCTCTTTTTTACTGTGAGCTTATTCCGCCGGATAGCCGTCCGGGTTCTGACGCTGCCAACGGGCGGCGTCCTCGCACATGCGCTCCATATCATACTCCGCACGCCAGCCCAGCACCTTAGCCGCCTTATCGGGATTGGCATAGCACGCACCGATATCGCCGGGGCGACGGGGGGCGATCTTGTAGGCAACAGGCAGGCCGGAAGCCTTTTCAAAGGCCTTTACCGCATCAAGCACCGAGTAGCCGTTGCCGGTACCGATATTGAAATAGTCGATCCCCACACCCTTTGCCGTGAAATCCAGTGCCGCAAGATGGGCACGGGCAAGGTCAACAACGTGGATATAGTCACGCACACCGGTTCCGTCCGGCGTATCGTAATCATCACCGAAGATGCTGAGATACGGAAGCTTTCCGTAGGCCACCTTCGAAATGTAGGGGAACAGGTTGTTGGGGATCCCGCAAGGATCTTCACCGATAAGGCCGCTCTCGTGCGCACCGATCGGGTTGAAGTAACGCAGGATAGCCACGGAAAATTCCGGAACGGCAACGGTAATATCCTTCAGAATACGCTCGATCATCAGCTTGGTTTCGCCGTAAGGATTGGTCGTAGACAACGGGAAATCCTCGGAGATCGGAACGCTTTTCGGGAGACCGTACACGGTTGCAGACGAAGAAAATACCATGCGGTACACCTTGTGGGCGATCATTTCCTCGCAAAGGTTAAAGGTGCCCGTCAGGTTGTTGTGATAGTAACGAAGCGGGATCTTGACCGATTCACCAACCGCCTTAAGACCCGCAAAATGAATCACGGAATTGATCTCGGGATGACGATCAAACACCTCGCAAAGCGCGGCACGGTCCAAAAGATCGACCTTATAGAAGGTGGGGCGCTTGCCGGTAATCGTCTCGATTCTATCCAGCACACAAGCCTTACTGTTACAGAGATTGTCAACGATGATCACATCTTCCCCGATACCAAAAAGCTCTACAACGGTATGAGACCCGATAAAGCCGGTACCACCGGTTACTAAAATAGCCATATTTCCTCCAAAAGTAGCAAAAAAAGAGCAGAATGCTCTTTTTTTGCAAGTTATTATTCAGCGTAAACGCTCACGCGCTTCTTATCCTTGGAAATGTGCTCGAACTTCACTCTGCCATCGACAAGAGCGAAGAGGGTATCGTCAGAGCCGAGACCAACGTTGGTACCGGGGGCAATCTTCGTGCCACGCTGACGAACCAGAATGTTGCCGGCGACGACAAGCTGACCGTCGGCGCGCTTCACACCAAGACGCTTAGACTCACTGTCACGGCCGTTCTTGGTAGAACCAACGCCCTTCTTGTGGGCAAAAAACTGTAAACTGAGTTTCAGCATTTTTCTATCCTCCATAATTAATGTGACGGCTTACGGTTCCTTCTCAATTGCGTCCACCGAAAGGTAATCGTAATACTCTTCGATAAGATCGTTCAACTGATAATAGTAAGCCATAATAAGGCCGGAAACGGCGAACCGCTTGCTTTCGTTCTCCTCATATTCCGGGAGAGCGCCCTTAGCGATCAGGCGGATATCTGCCGTGTTTTCGTCGATGGTATACTCCACATCCGAAGCATAAGCCACCTCAATGGCATTGATGAGTAGCATTGTCATAGCGGAAAGCGCCGCGCAAAGAACATCGTCCCCTGCCTCGCCGTAGCCCGTATGCCCCTGCTCTTCAAAGCCGTAAAACACACCGCCGGTCTTATAAAAGATGATTTTTGTCATGTCTTACGCGTTGATCTTGTCGATCTGAACCTTCGTGTAGAACTGCCGATGGCCGATCTTCTTCTTCTCGTTCTTCTTTGCCTTGTACTTCATGACGTAGATCTTCTTGCCCTTGCCGGTCTTGATGACGTTGGCAGTGACAGTAGCACCCTCAACATAGGGAGCGCCAGCCTTGAAGTCCTCACCGGAGATCGCAAGCACCTTGTCAAAGGTCACGGTCTCACCGTCAGCCACATCAAGCTTCTCGATGAAAATAACGTCACCCTCGTTGACCTTGTACTGCTTCCCACCCGTTTCGATAACTGCAAACACAGAAAAGCACCTCGCTTTCTTTAAAAATCGCTACGTAAGGCGGTGGATAGCCACACTTCAAGCCTTATCATAAGCGTCATATCATTGTAACACTTTCGCGCACGATTGTCAATAGAATTTTGAAAAAAATTGTTATTTTTTCGTTATCCCTTGGCTTCACGGTCAAGCTGAGCCAAAAAATCGGTAATATCAACCTCTGTGCCTTCGGGCAAAAGGCGCTCCAGCTTATAATAATCACGGTCATCGCGCGAAAACACGTGGGCAATCACACTACCAAAATCCAAAAGGATCCAGGTGCCGGTCTCCCGCCCCTCCACGTGGGCGGCATGTACACCGCCAAGATCCAGGCGGTAGCAGGCCTCGTCGGCCAGTGCCTTTACGTGCGTGGTCGAGCGGCCGGTGCAGATGACGTAATAATCGGTGATGATAGTCGCATCCTCCACGTGGTAAAGCTTTACGTCAAAGCCCTGCTTTCCGTATAATGCGCGCACCGCCACGAGCGCAAGCTCACGGGGCGAGAGCTCGGTATAGTCCAACTTCATTTCGTTTTCCATAGTCTTGTCCTCACTTTATTTTGATAGCGGCGAAGGCATCGCCGCTTATCCGGTCGTTACCGAATATGAAAAATTTTTGTCATAGTAAATGTTTTGAAAGTGTGCCCTTGCGGGATCCAGCATCCGCACGTCGGGGTCGAAGGCCTCCGACGCAAAATACCTGCGCAAAAGGGTCGCCGCGGCCTGCTTGTTCACCACGTAATACCATATCCCGGAGGCGATCTCACCGCGCGCCGCTTCTCCGGGTAGCGTGGCGCACAGCAGGCTAAGATCCTTACGCACTGAGTAGCAGGCGGTGGCCAGCTGCCACTGCGCAGAAAGCGGAATATCGGTTTGTATACCGCCACCACCCTTGCGGATAAGATCCAGCAAGAGGGAAAGCGGCACCTCCGCCTTCAGCTTTTTATAAACAGCGTCAAGGAGCAGCTTTTGCGCGTTTATGCGCCCAAGATCCCCCTCCGTATACCCTGCGCGGTACCGCAAAAAGGCAACCGCCTCTTCCCCGTTCAGAGTCCGGTAGCCGGGGGCCAGCTCCACATATCGATCCGTCCCCGGGATCGCCTGGCGGATCGCCACGGGAACCGTCAAGGAGACACCACCCATCGCATCCACCAACTGGGACGCCGTGGCAAGGTCAATCACCATTACATGGTCGATCGTCACCCCAAGGGCAAGCGAAAGCTCTCCGGCCACGGCGGAAAGTGCCTCTACGGGGCTATGACCCGAAAGCCGATAGTGGGGATAAAGCTGATTGATCTTGTGCTGGGGCGTATCGGAACTGAAATAGGTATCCCGCGGTATTTGCAGGACGGTCACGCGTTTTTCACCGAGATCCAGCGACAAAAGCATCAAAACGTCGGTATGCTCGGCCGCAAGATCCACCCCCGCCGCCAACACGGTTATCCGTGCTTTTGGCAATGGCGAAGCGTGCGCACCGCCAAATTGCGTCAAGGAACAGAGAATTCCGATCCCCAAGAGTACCGGGATAAAAAGGGCCAAAAGCCATTTCATTCTTTTTTGCATAGTATCACCTCACCGCTAGTGTGAGCGCTACGCAAAATAATACACGTGCTTTAGGTTGCCTGAATCAACCCGGACAGGTAATTAACGGCATCAAGCGTATCCGGGCAAACAGCACCGCCCCGCTCATTGATCTCGGCAAGCGTGGCAAGCAATGCCTGCTTCACCGTCATATGCAAAAAGCAAAGCTTATCGGCGGCCTCTTCGTAGCCTTTGTAAAATGCCTCGCGAAGCATACGGCACTCAGGATAGGCTCTTGTCGGCTCGATGTAGTCGGCAAGATACAAAAGCTCGTCAAAC
>JAGBZZ010000064.1 GCA_017652965.1 Clostridia bacterium
AAGGACGGGAGACTCGGGATTCAGGGCGTGGGCGCGGAAGGCGGCCACGGCATCCTGGTCGACAAGGTCGGCCAGCTGATCGTAATCCCAGACCTCGATCTTCTGGATCTCGTGAGAGGTACGGAAGCCGTCAAAGAAGTTCAGAACCGGGACGCGGCCGCTGATGGTGGCAAGGTGAGCCACAGCACCGAGGTCCATGATCTCCTGGGCGTTGGTCTCGGCCATCATGGCATAACCGGTCTGACGGCAGGCGTAGACGTCGGAGTGGTCGCCGAAGATGTTCAGGGCGTGGGTGGCCACGCAACGGGCGCAAACGTGGATGACGCTCGGCAGGAGCTCACCCGCGATCGTGTACATGTTGGGGATCATCAGAAGAAGACCCTGCGAGGCAGTGTAGGTGGTGGTGAGCGCACCGGCGGCAAGCGAGCCGTGCACAGCACCGGCGGCACCGGCCTCGGACTGCATCTCGGTCACCTGGACACGATCGCCGAACAGGTTGGTGGCGGGCTTACCGAACACGTTCTTGTTCGAGGCGCTCCAGCTATCGGTGACCTCGGCCATCGGGCTGGAAGGGGTGATGGGGTAGATGGCGGCCACTTCGGTGAACGCATAGGATACGTGCGCCGCAGCGGTGTTACCATCCATAGAAAGCTTTTTTCTTTCCATGTTTCATTTTCCTCCGTTTTTTGATATATATTTTCCTATTTTTGGAACATAGGGGGCGGTAAGACCCCATAGGGGTCGGAACCATCCACCATTATAGCACATACGCACCGAAAAGTAAACAATTTTCCCTAAATATTTTTATAAGGAATTATTTGACATCCGGAAAGGCAAAAAAATCCTCTTTTCTACTCCGGTTTTTCGGGCTGTGCCTTGACACCCCGTTTTTCCTTGTGTTATAATGAGTGCAAATCAAGAAGGAGACTATGGCATGACAAGAACCGAAGCCCCGAAGGAGATACGCGTTGCCATTTTAGGATTTGGCGGGATCGCCCGCTTGCACTATACGGCATACTGCCACCTGCAAAAGGAGGGACTGCCTCTGCGGGTCGCGGCGGTTTGCACCAAGGACGTTCGGGCGGTGTATGCCCCCATCCGTATCAACTTTGATGCCGATACCGAAGCGCTTGACCCGTCCATCCCCGTGTTTTCGGATATGGAGGAGATGCTGGCAGGGGCCGACTTTGACCTGGTGGATATCTGCCTGCCGACCTTTTTGCACGCCAACTCGGTGATCCGTATGCTGAGGGCGGGTAAGCACGTCCTTTGCGAAAAGCCGATGGCGCTTTCGGCCGCGGACTGCGAGGAGATGCTGGCTGCCGCCCGTGAGGCCGACCGCCGTCTGATGATCGCCCACAGCTCGCGCTTTGACACGGCCTATCTCTTCTTACGGGACGAGATCCGCAAGAATGCGCTTGGCGCGCTGCACCATCTGCGGATGGAGCGCCTCAGTGAGTTCCCCTCCTGGTCCCCCGATTTTGCAAGGCTTGATAAGACCGGCGGTTGCCTTCTCGATATGCAGATCCACGATCTGGATCTTGCCCTTTTCCTCTTTGGCGAGCCCCTGCGTGCCGCCGCGAATATCTACGGTGACGTTACCCATACCCAGCTGGTGGATACCCGCCTCTTCTACGAGGGGCTGACGGTATCGGTGAGAGGGATGTGGGACGAGAGCCGCACCGAGCCCTTTTTCAAGGGGTATGCCGCTTATTTCGAGAGGGGGAGCATTTCGTGTGACGGCCGCACCGTGCGGATAAGGCCCCACGAGGGCGAGGTCAGCGAGGTCACCCTGACCCCCGATTTCAATATCCGCGAGGAGATCCGCGCATTCTGCCAGACCATCCTGACGGGTAGCCCTGCCGAGGGCTTTATCCCGCCCGAATCCTCGGCCGAAAACGTACGCCTTGTAGAGCTTTTGCGGAAAAGCGCCGAGATGGACGGTATTCCGCTTCCCCTGAAGGGAGAATAAGATGGATTTCACAAGCTACGGCGGCTTTGTCGCCGATCTTTCAAGACATGGGGCGGCCTACGCCGCCGCCCATGCCCGCGCCCTTGGCTATACGTCGGTGGAGCCGCTCGGCTCTTACACCGCAAGCACCCCGCTTTTTCGCATGCATCCTGTCGAAGAAATGCGGGAGGCGCTGGCGGCCGAGGGACTGCGCGTGCCCTGCGTTTCGGTCTACACCCATCTTCTTGCGGTGGATGAGGAGACCCTGTATGCGGATTTTGCCGGATACGTGGCCTATGCCGCGGCGCTTGGCTCGCCCTATCTGCACCACACCCTCCTGCCGGGGCCCCGGAATGCCGATAGCCCCTCGTATGAGGAGGTGCTTCCCCTGATCCTTTCCCGCGCCGAGCGGATCGCCAAAATGGCGGCCGAGGCGGGGCTTTGCTGTCTTTACGAGCCCCAGGGGCGCTACTTCAACGGGGAGGAGGGGCTTGGCCGCTTCTTTGCGGAGATGGCGGCGCGCTGCCCCGGGGTCGGCATCTGCGGCGACTTCGGAAATTCGCTGTTTGCTGATTGGGATCCCGTTGACTTTATCCGCGTGCATGCCGCGCACGTGCGCCACGTACACGTGAAGGACTATAAGCTTCTTTCCGCGGGGGCGGACGGCAGTATGACCTCCTCCCGCGGGCGGCATCTTGCGGATGCCCTGCCGGGAGAGGGGGATATCGACCTTGCCACCTGCTTTAAAACCGTCCGGGATGCCGGCTACCAAGGCCCCTTCAGCCTGGAGTTCGGCGGGGATGATGAAACGGTGAAAACCGCAATGCGCTATTGCGAGAATCTTATAAAGTGAGGAAAAATCATGGTAACAAAAGAACAGGTCTGTGAGGCATACCGCGCCCTTGGTGTGCTTCCCGGTGATATCGTGCTGACCCATTCCTCGTTTAAAAGCCTTGGGCCGTGTGAGGACGGCGCCGCCACTGTCATTGAGGGGATCCGTATGGCTGTGGGGGAGGAGGGGACCGTCGTGTTCCCCACCCTTTGCCAGAAGGACTGGGAAAACGTCTATAAAAACTGGCATCTCGACGCCCCCTCGGACGTCGGATATCTGACCAATTACTTCCGCGCCCTTCCCGGTGCCCTGCGCAGCAACCAAGCGACCCACTCGGTCGCCGCGATGGGTAAGCATGCCGCCTATCTGACGGCCACCCACGGCGAAAGCGGCCGCCGCTACGGCACGTACGGGGACACTCCCTTCGCGGCCGACTCGCCCTGGCAGAAGATGTACGATATGGGGGCTAAGGTCGTCTTCCTCGGTTGTACCCCCCGCGCCTGCACCTTCCGCCATTTTGCCGAGTACGTCCTGATGGACGAGTATCTGAAGAAGGCCGAAGGATCTCCCGAATTTGAGGAGCTGAAGGCGGCCGTCTGGAAGTACGAGACCTATTCCCAGGGGGGCATCTGGCCGCATACCGTTGCTCTTTACGTGGTGGAGGTCATGGAAGCCGAGGATCCCGGCAAGGTGCATCGCGTCAAGTGCGGCGATGCCGATCTTACCATGCTGGAGGCACGGGATTTCGTAGAGACCGCCATCCGCCTGCTCCGCGCTCATGACGAAAAGGCCTTTGGCCACTGGCCGCCGCTTTATTCGAGAGACGCCAACCTGGAATGGATGAAGAAAGTGGAGGAGCTGAAATGACCTTTGCAGAGTATAAGGAAAGCCTGAAGGAGTATTTCGACGCGTCCCTCCCCGCACGGGTCTACGATGCGCACTTCCATCTGGCCACCCATTATAAGAACCGCCCCACCTGCGTCGGGGAGCCGGTAGACGAATACTTCAGCTTTATGCGCGAGGCGATCCGCCGTCCGGTCGAGGGGGGGCTTCTGATGGCCTCGCCCTCCGGCCGCCATACGGCCGAGACGCTGCAGGTAGAGAACGATTACGTGGTCAGGGTAGCCGAGGAGAACGGCTTCAAGGTGGGCTACATCGTCACCCCCTCCTTCCACACGCCCGAGCTGGCAGAGGCCTACGTCAAGGCGCACGCCGGCACTGTCCGTGCGCTGAAGCCCTACCTTTCCTATTCCACCGCCGCCAATAAGTTTGAATCCGACCTTGCCGACTACACGCCCGACTGGATGTTTGAGCTGGCAAACGCCTATGAGCTGCCGGTCGTTATTCACCTCTCGCATTACAACGATATGCTGCTGGATCCGAACAATATCCGCGATATCCGTTCGGCCTCCAAGCGCTTCCCGAAGGCTAAGATCGTGCTGGCGCACTGCGCCCTCGGCCATCACGTGCGCAAGCTTCGCCTTGCCTTACCCGAGATCGCCGATCTTGACAACGTGTGGTTTGATTGCTCGGGCATCAGCGAGAGCATGTCGATCTATTACTGCCTGCGCACCTTTGGTGCCTCACGCATGATGTGGGGCGGTGACTACGCCTTTGGTGCCAACCTTGGCAGATGTATCTCCTTCGGTGCCAACTTCCTCGGTCTGCATCCCGGCTACCTTAAGGACGGTCTGCCCGGCGACTATAAGTACGAGCCGCTTGACAACGCCACCGAGGGTACGGTTGCCCTCCTTGAGGCCTGCGAGGTGATGGGCCTTGGCCGCACCGACCTTGACGCGATCTTCTACGGAAACGCAAAGGCACTCTACGGATAACCCTTGACAAAGACCGCCTCGGCGGCTATAATAGGGGAGTAATACAAAAAAACGAGGATCTTTCAATGCTTGGAGAACAGAAGGTGATCTTCTCGGGGGTACAGCCCTCGGGAAATCTGACCATCGGAAACTATCTTGGTGCCATCCGCAATTTCAGCGCCTTTTCGGAGGAGTACCGCACCTTTTACTGCGTCGTGGATCTGCACGCCATTACGGTACGCCAGAACCCGGCCGAGCTGCGCCGCCGCACCTATGAGACGCTGGCGCTGTACATCGCCTGTGGGCTTGACCCCGAAAAGAATACCCTTTTCGTGCAGTCTCACGTCCCCGCACACTGCGAGCTTTCCTGGATGCTTGGCTGTCACACCATGTTCGGTGAGCTTTCACGCATGACGCAGTTCAAGGATAAGAGCCAGAAGCATGCCGACAACATCAACGCCGGCCTCTTTACCTATCCCGTTCTGATGGCCTCGGACATTCTCCTGTATCAGACAGACCTTGTTCCTGTGGGCATCGACCAGAAGCAGCATCTGGAGCTTGCCCGCGATATCGCCACCCGTTTCAACCATCTGATGGGCGATACCTTCACGGTGCCGGACGGCTATATCCCGAAGGAGGGCATGAAGATCATGTCGCTGGCCGAGCCGACCGCCAAGATGTCGAAATCCGACCCGAACCCGAATGCCGTCGTCTATATCCTGGATTCCAAGGACGATGTGCTTCGCAAGTTCCGCCGTGCGGTGACCGACTCGGGCAGCGAGGTTCGCTATGATGAAGAAAAGCCCGGCATTGCCAACCTGATGTCGATCTACCGTTGCTTTACCGGTAAGGAATTTGCCGATATCGAGCGGGAGTTTGAAGGGCGCGGCTACGGAGACTTCAAGGCCGCCGTCGGGGAGGCCTGCGCCGATGCGCTCTCTCCTGTGCGTGAGGAGTTTGCGCGTCTTATGGCCGACAAGGCATATCTTGAAGGTGTTATGAAGGCGGGTGCAGAGTCCGCAGGGCGTGCCGCCGCACGTACTATGAGCAAGGTAAAGCGCAAGCTTGGCTTTCTCGACGTGCGCTGAGTGAAGAAATTCCCCCCTTTTTGGGGGATCTGTGAGAAACGGGGATCCGCCGCCGCGTGCGGTGGATCCCCCTTTCTTTTTTTTCGTCCCATAAAAATACAGAAGGGAATAATAGAAACATTTCTATTTTCTATATATCCTTATATTTCAAGAGAAAACAGAAAAAACTCTATAGAAAAAGCGCGGAATATGTGAAAAAACAAAAGCTTGCGCACATCATCCTGCTTTTCCTTTCTCTATAAGGGGTAAATGCGAATAAAAGCGGGATTTTCCACCTGTCTTTTTTCTACGGGGTGCTGTGGCGGTGCCTCCTTGCGCGCAGGGGCGTCTTGGCGGCTTTTTTGCGCTTTTTGCGAAAAAATAAAAAAATTTCGCCAAGGGCTTGACAAATCCGAATAACTTTGCTATAATAACTAAGCAATACGCTGCTATGGCTCAGTTGGTAGAGCACATCCTTGGTAAGGATGAGGTCATCAGTTCGAATCTGATTAGCAGCTCCAGAAAAGGAGACGGTAACGTCTCCTTTTCTTGCTTTTACGAAAGGTGCGCACCCCGGGGGGGCTTTTTTGCGCTGTGTGGGGGCTTCTTTGTCCTGATTGCAGAATTTCAAAAAAACTGTTGACTTTTTCCCGTCAGCCGCTACAATTAAGGTAGAAAGATCAAAATAAAGGAGATCCTGTTATGATGTATACTCCGAATGAGGATAAGATCCTTGCGGCCTATGAGGCGGCAAAGGAGACCTACCGTGCCCTTGGCGTGGATACCGATGCGGTGATCGCCCGCTATCGCCGCGTTCCGATCTCCCTGCAGAACTGGCAGGGCGATGACGTGACCGGCTTTGAGAAGGGTGTGGGCGGTGCCGGCGATATGGTGGTAACCGGTAATTACCCCGGCCGTGCCCGCAATGGGGAGGAGCTGCGCGCCGACCTTGACATGGCCTTTTCGCTTTGCCCGGTTGCCCCCCGTGTGAACATCCACTCGATGTACGGTGAGCCCGGCACCACCGCCCGCGATGCCCTGACCCTGAAGGATTTCTCGGCCTGGCTTGCCTGGGCTAAGGAAAAGGGATATGGGATCGACTTCAACGTTACCTACTTTAACCACGAGATGGTCAAGGACGGCTTGACCCTTTCCTCGCCCGACCGCGCGGCGCGCGATTTTTGGGTGCGGGCAGGGCAGGGCGGCCGCGAGATCGCCGAGGGGATCGGGCGTGAGCTTGGCACCACCTGTATCCACAACCACTGGATCCCCGACGGGATGAAGGATATCCCCGCCAACCGCCGCCTGTACCGCGATTACCTGGAGGAATCCTTAGATCGCATTTTTGAAAAGAAGTACAATACCGGCTATAGCCGTGACACCCTGGAGGGCAAGCTGTTTGCCGTGGGTGTGGAAAGCTTCACGGTCGGCTCGCACGAGTTCTACTACGGCTATGCGGTGAAGAACGGCATCGGTCTTTGCATGGATAGCGGCCACTACCACCCGACCGAGCAGGTGGCCGATAAGCTGACGGCGGCCATGCGCTCGCTGCCTACCCTTCTTCTGCATCTCTCGCGCGGGGTGAGATGGGATAGTGACCACGTCCTGCTTACCGGGGACGAGCTGACAGCCACCATGCGTGAGGTCGTGCGTGCGGGGCTTCTTGACAATCCCGGCTTCTTTATGAGCCTTGATTATTTCGATGCCTCTATCCACCGTCTGGCGGCCTGGGCCATCGGCCTTCGCTCGGCCGGGTATGCCCTGCTTTCTGCCATGCTGGAGCCTGCCTCGCTTCTCTTTGAGGCCGAGCTTGCGGGGGACTATACCCGCCGCCTTGCCCTGCATGAGGAGTTCTCGCGGCTTCCTTCCTCTGCCGTGTGGGATTACCTCTGCCTCCTTGAGGGCAAGCCTGTCGGCATTTCCTGGCTGGATACCGTCCGTCGGTATGAGGCCGAGGTAACCTCCCGCCGCTGAGGATCCGATCACATAAAAAAGCCTCCCCGTGCATTTTGCCGAGGGAGGCCTTTTTATTTTGCGTTATATGAAAAGTAATCTTTACAGAGTGAAGCTTCCGATATACTGATAGCCGTCAAGGACGGGCTCCTCGCCTTCCCGCCAAAAGGCAAAGCGCTCGCCGCTTGCCTCGGCCAGCTGGCCGAGGGCGATGCCTACGTCAATGCGGTGCATATCGTGCAAAAGGCGGCTGTGCCTTACCGTGCAAAAGGCGTGCAGGCACCCCTCTCCGTGGGTAAAGTACCAGGGCTGACCGTTGACGGCACTCGGGGCGAGGCGGGCAGGCTCCAGGCGCTCGTCTAGCAGGTCGGCGATCCTTTTTAGCGGATGGCGGTTAAAGGCATCGGCGCCGCTTCGCAGGGGGGCGTCCTTCGGGTGGCCGA
>JAGBZZ010000065.1 GCA_017652965.1 Clostridia bacterium
CCATAGCAACATCGCCTTCCGTGCCGATGCCCCTGCCGTCATCCGCCGCTTCGGCTCGCTGATCACGTGTACCCATCTGCATGACAATGCGGGTGTGCAGGACTCTCACCAGATGCCCTTGACGGGGGATATCAAATGGCGTGAGACGATGGCCGCCTTCGGCGAGATTGGGTACTCCGGGGCGCTGAGCGTGGAATACGCCCACGGCCGCATCCCCGAGGCCGCGGCTGAGGATTTTATCCGTCTCACCTATCGTATGGCCGCGCATGTTGCGGGCTACATCCGAGAGAAGGAGAAGGACGCATGAGGGTTGAAAGGCTTGGTGCGCCTCGGGTCGTGATGTGCAACCCGGACAGCCGCCATCGGTACTTTGGCTGGCCGACCGCGACACGGCTGCAGGACGGCAGGCTTGCGGTCGTTGCCTCGGGCTATCGGCTGCAGCACGTCTGCCCCTTCGGTAAGACGGTCATCTCCTACAGTGAGGACGAGGGGGCGCATTACAGCATCCCCGCCCCGGTGATCGACACCCCGCTTGATGACCGCGACGGCGGCATTCTCGCCTTCGGTGAGAGGGGGATCATGGTGACCTCCTTCAACAACCACCCGGATGAGCAAAGGAGGTGGGCGGCCGGTACGGCCGAGGAAGGGTACCGTATCGCGTATCTCGACACCCTTACCGAGGAGGACGTGCGGCGCTATCTTGGCGCCACCTTCCGTATAAGCCACGACGGGGGGCGTGTCTTCGGCCCTATTTACCGTAGCCCCATATCCTCGCCGCACGGGCCGCTTGCGCTCCCCGACGGCAGGGTGCTGTGGGTGGGGCGCACCTTCTCCCCGATCGACCGTAAGACCGAGGGGGATCGCGTGCGCGCCTTTCTTGTGAATACCGAGGACGGGAGCATGACCCACCTTGGCGACGTGCCGAATATCGTAAGCGAGGAGGGCGAGGCGCTTCTTTCCTGTGAGCCGCATGCCATCCTGCTTTCGGACGGGCGCATCCTTTGCCACATCCGCGTGCAGGATACAAGGTACACCGTCTTTACCCTTTACGAGACCCTCTCCTCCGACGGAGGACGGACGTGGTCTGTCCCGCGGCCGCTTTTGCCGCGCAACGGCGGTGCGCCGGCGCATCTTTTTCGGCACTCCTCCGGGATTCTGATCTCGGCGTACGGCTATCGCCAAAAGCCCTACGGCATCCGCGCGATGCTAAGCCGCGACGAGGGGGCAACGTGGGAGGTCGACCGTATCCTCTACGAGGACGAAAACAGTGCGGATCTTGGCTATCCCTCGACGGTCGAGCTTGCGGACAGTAGCCTTCTGACCGTCTTTTACGCCCATCCCGAAAAGGACGGGACGGCCGTCATTTTACAGCAGAGGTGGCGGCTTGTGCCGTGAAATCACAAAAAAACGTTGCAATTTGGCGCGGGATGTAGTATCATAGAGAAAAGAAACGAAAACAAGGAGATTTGCGATGTACAGAATTGCAGTGACCTTCCGTTGCCTGCCCGGCAAGCGTGAGGCTTTTGTGGAGAGAGTGAATGTTGAGGGGATCCGTGAGGCGGTGCTTGCCGAGGACGGTTGCCATGGCTATGACTATTATTTCTCGGCGGCGGACGAGTGCGAGCTGCTTCTTATCGAGGCGTGGGAGACCCGCCGCCACCAGGAGGTGCATATCGAGCAGCCCCATATGGCGAAGCTCCGTTCCTTCAAGGCCGAGTATATCGAGACGACGAGCTTACAGGAATTCGACCTGAAATAATTGTAAGGGCCGTCACATGAGGGCATAACCGCAAACAAAAAGGAGATATACCGTTTCGCAGTGTATCTCCTTTTTGTCATCTTCGCAGTTTGGCTTGTTTTGGGGCTTAAAAGCCTTTGGCCCTTGCCGGCGCATGGCATAAGTAAAAGAGGAGCTATGGCGGCGACATAACTCCTCTTTTTGCGTATTGTGTAAAATAAACCTTACGTTTCTTGCGGTTCTTTTATATCGGTGTCGGTTGCGGCACGGTTGGCAAGCTTGCGGAAGGTGCGCAGATAAAGCGGCAAAAGGACAAGAAAGGTGACCCCCCAGGTGATGGGGTGCGAGAGCGAGAGATGAAGCAGGTCGTTTGAGATGAACTGCTTAGTCAGAAACAGCACAAGCTGGCGAAGGCCGACCGCGGTCGCCAAGGAGACGACCATAGGGGTAAAGGTGTCGCCCGCCCCCCGCATGGCCGAGCGGAGCGGTGATTCAAGCACCGTCAAAACGATGCACGGGGTCATGAAGAGAAGGAGACGCGAGGCGATCGCCACGATGGCGGGGTCGGCAATAAAGAAGTAGGGGATCGACGAGGAGAAAAGCATGGTAAGCAGGGCAAGGGGTGCTGAGGCGACAAGGCCGAGAAGCATGGCCGTGCGCACGCCGCGCCGTGCCCGATCTATCCTGCCTGCGCCCGTGTTCTGCGCCGCAAAGATCGTGACCCCCGCCGCAATGGCCGAGACGGGCTGTAAAAGGAGGGAATAGGTCTTGCTATAGGCGCTGTAGCCGCCAAGGTTGGCCGTCTGACTGCCGTTTGCCCCGGCGATATAGGATTGGGTGAACACGTTGGCAAAGGAGGAGATCGAGGTCTGGATCGCACCCGGGAGGCCAAGCAGGAAGATGCGGCACAAAAGCCGCCATTTGGGGACCATGCGACGGAAAGCGAGGCGCACCGGGGTGTCGGTGCGGAAGAGGATCACGAAAAGCGGGATGGCCGAGGCGGTCTGGGATAGCACTGTGGCCAGTGCGACCCCCGCCACCCCCAGCGGAATGACAAAGACGAACAAAACGTCAAGGAGAATGTTCAGCACCGAGGAGGCAACGAGGAAATAAAGCGGGCGCTGGGAATCTCCGATCGAGCGCAGAAGACTGCACCCGATGTTGTAAAGTGCCATGGCCGGCATCCCGAGAAAGTAAATGACAAGATAGGTGCGCGCATGGGCAAAGATGGTGGGGTCACCGCTCTCCCCCAAAAGGATGTGCAGAAGCGGCCCGTGAAGCACAAGCCCGAGGGCTGCGGCAATAAGCCCGAGCCCCAACGTGCCGACAACGCCCGCCGTGGCCACCTTGCCGACCTCGCCGCGATCCCCCTTGCCGAAGGTTTGGGCTAAGAGGATCTCGGTACCGGTGACAAAGCCCCACACGATGCCGATCAGGACGTCGGTCACGGGGGTCACCGCGCCAATGGCGGCAAACGCCTCGGCGTTGCCTGTCCAGCCTATGACAAGCGAGTCCACCATGGTATAAAAGGTTTGAAAGAGGTTGCTGAGAAGGATCGGGATGGAATATAGGATCAGGTGGCGGGCAATGCCGCCCTCGGTCATATTCCGGCTTTTGGTGATGGCCATGGAAACTCTCCTTTGTCGGTGTCTTTTTGGGGGATCACAGTGTGAGAGTGTCACCTGCGGCAAGGTAGCCAAGCGTTGGCAGGGCGGCCAGCATATGGCGATAGGCCTCACATCCCGTGCAGTGGCAGGTGTAGTAGCGGGTGGGATAGCGGGAGAGTGCATCGGCCACCCGAAGAGCCTCATCCTCCGAAAGCGCCGAGGTGTGAAAGCCGCCGATAAAGATATCAGGGGTTGCCCAGGCCATCACGTTTAAGATCCCCTTGTGCGAGCAACCGCTGATAAGAATGCGGCGGCCGCCCTCCCGAATCTCAAGATACTGCTCGTGGCAAAAGTCATCGGGGAGAAAGGCATCCCCCGTGCGGCGGGTAAGGTCTGTCCCTGCTATCGGATGGCGGCGGGGAAGGGCATTGTAGGTGTAAAGCGTAAGCCCTTCGCCAAGCGTTGCCGTGTCCCGCGTGGGGATAAGGCGCGGATGGCCGGCAAGGGCACTGTCAAGGCCGATATAACGCTCACTGCCGTGGTAGTGGGGCAGAAAGGCGTCGGCGTGGTGATAGATCGGCGCGTGGCTGTTTTCGGTTAAAAAGGTAGAAAGCCCGCCGCCGTGGTCATAGTGCCCGTGCGAGAGAATGGCGATCTCCACCTCGGCAAGCGAGATGCCAAGCGCCTTGGCGTTCTCGGCGAAAAGCGCGCCCTGCCCCATATCAAACAGGATGCGCCGCCCGCATGCTTCTATATATAACGAAAGGCCGTGCTCGGCGGTGATATCCGCGCGCGAGGTCGTATTTTCCGAAAGGACGGTAAGCTGCATAAAAGCCTCCTTTGTATGATCGCTTTTATTATAGCTCTTTGGCAGGGGCTTGTCAATCCTGTTTTCGCCCGCTCTTGGGGGTTTACTTTTTGTTTTTTGCGTGCTATAATGAAAGAGAAAGCGGCAAAGGAAGGGAAGTGTCGGCTTTGCCTTGATTTTTGCAAGCATTCGTTCGTTTTTCTATTTCTTTACGTGCCTTTTTTCTTGATATACGCCGAAAGGTAGTATCATGATTTTAATTTCTTGTAAAAAATACGAATTTTCCATGTAGAGTAAGAAAAAATCCTTGTAAAACAAGGGTAAAATGTAGTATAAACGGTTCTACTTCCGCTTTGCAGGACAGAACCTATGCTCTTGCCTCTTTTTTTGGCGGGCGTCCCCTTTTTCCTGCGGCTCGCTTGATGCTTGGCGGCCACTCGCTTTTCGCCCTCTTGGATCTTCTTTTTTCGGTATGGTATCCTGCCGCCTTGCCCTGCCGCCTTGCGGTAAAGGCACGAGCCCTTTTTCCTTTTGCCCGTCCTTGCTTGCTATCCCTCTTTAGCGCCTGTCTCTTTTTGCACACTGCCTTTCCGCGCGCGGCACGGGCACGCGGCGTGTGCCCTTTGTCCTCGGCTTTTTTGGGGGGGCGTCGCCCGTCTTTTTGGAATAGCGCCGATGCCCTTTGCGGTGTTTGCGGCAAGCTACCTTTGCTCTTCGGCTCCTGCCGCCTTTGCTCTTTGGCCCCTGCGGCCGTCCTTTGTCCGTGGCCTGCCTACCGGGGGGCTTCTGACTATTTGTCCCTTGTCCCCGCATCATCAGAAAGGAGATACTATGAAAACGATAACCTGCGGCCCGCTTACGCTTGCCCCCACCGAGGATGGGTGCTATGCCGTGATCGCCTGTGATAAGACTGCCACCTGCGTTTCTGTTCCGCATGAGGTCTCCGGCCATCCCGTCACGGCGATCGCCGCCGAAGCCTTCTCTGACTGCACGGCGCTTGCCGCCGTCATCTTCCCGGAGCCGACCGAGGAGGCGCTTTTGGAGGGACGCTTTCTGACTGAGATCGGGGATCACGCCTTTTCGGGCTGTGCCTCGCTTAGTGCCGTCACCCTGCCTGTGGGGCTTTCTTTTGTGGGCTGGGGATGCTTTCGCGGATGCACGGCGCTTGCCAGCCTTGCCTCCCCGCCCGACGTATACTTCAGCCCGTACGCCTTCTCGGGCTGTACCGCCCTTTCGGCGGTGCCCCCGCTCCGTCACCTTAGCGAGGGGATCTTTGAGGGCTGCACCTCGCTTACCGGCATTTGCCTTGCCGCCGACCTTGACGAGATCCCCGAGAGCGCCTTTGAGCATTGCGAGGGGCTCTCTGCGATCACCCGTCCCGCCACCGTCCGCGTGATCGGCACGCTTGCCTTCCGCTCCTGCCACGCCCTTCGCAGTGTCGCCTTTGCGGTGTGTGACGGCTGGCACGCCGAGGACAGCTACCGTGAGGGGGCGCACCCCATCGACGTTAGCGACCCCGCAAAAAATGCCGAGATCCTCCGAGGGATGGATTTTGACGACGGCATCCTGCGCTGGATCAAAAAATAGCGGAAAGTGTGAGTTATTTCGCCGTATTGTAAACAAAACCTTTCACATCGGAGGCTTTTATGTTCGAAAAAGCAAAGTGGATCACCTCGGTGGATCACCGCGCCTGGCGTCACCCGCCGCACGAGGATCCCTATCCTGCCCCGTATATGATCCGTGATTTTTTTGTGGAGGACGGCATCCTTTCGGTGTCGCTTGCGGTGGCGGGGCTTGGCCAGGCTGCCTATTATCTGAACGGTGAAAGGCTTATGGAGGCGATCCATCCCACCCACCTTTCCACCCAGACCAAAAGTGTCATTTATAATACCTACGATCTTACCCCCTACGTAAGAGTGGGCAAGAATCGCTTTGGCGCCATCCTGGGTCACATCTATCTTGCCGAGCCCGAGATCCCGCATCGGATGTCCACCCCCCGCATGATCGCCGAGCTTCGTCTTTCCTATACTGACGGAAAAGAGGTGCGTATCGTCAGCGATTCCGCCTTTCTGGCGGCCGATTCTCAGGTTCTTTTTTCGCTTCGCCGATGCGGCGAGCGGCACGACGCCAAGCGCGCTATCCCTGCCTGGAGCCACCCGGATACGCCGACAGATGCCTTCCATCCTGCCGTGCTTTGCGCATCCCCCGGCGGGGTCCTAAGGCCGACCGTTTGCCCGCCGAAGCGGATATTTGCGAGGATCGAGGGCAAGGAGATCGCCCCCGGGGTCTTTGACTTTGGCGAGCATCTTTCGGGCTGGGTACGGCTGACGCTTTCGGGGGGCGAGTGCGGGCCGATCGAGGTCGTGTATTCCGAATGGCTCGCTGATGACGGCCTCCACGTGACCCACGCAGGGCTACAGGGCGGCTCCTATCCCCCGATGCTGCATCGGGACGTCTTTCTGCCAAGGGGAGAGGCGGGTGAGAGCTTTGAGCCCTTCTTCTCCTATCACGGCTTCCGTTACGTCGAGGTCACGGGGGCGGGGCACGGCGTGCGCGTCACCGCCCTTAAGGTGCATACCGACCTTCCCTCGGTGGCCGCCTTCCGCGCAGGGGATGCGAGCCTGACGGCCATCCACGAGGCCTGCCACCGCTCGATCCTTGCCTGTGCGCAGGGGGCGATGCTGGATTGCCCGCAAAGAGAGCAGAACGAGTGGACGGGGGACGGGATGCTGACGGCCGAGGTCGTCTCTATGACCTACGACGCCTACGATTTTTACTACGAGTGGATGATGAAGTTTTGCGATGACCAGCTTCCCTCCGGGCAGCTTCCCGCCATTGTGCCCTGCCGCTCTAACTGGCCGCACAGCTTTGCCAACGGCCTTGACTGGAGCAGCGCTATCATCCATATCCCGTACTACGCCTACAAATATTCGGGCGACACCCGCATTCTCCACCTGATGTGGGAGCCGATGGAGCGCGCCATGGCCTACTTTGCCTCGCGAAGCGAAAACGGCCTTATGGATTTTGGGGTTGGGGACTGGGTCTCGCTTGCCCCGCGCCCGCCCATCGAGGTCACCGACACGGTCTATTACCGCATCGATGCTATGATGATGGCCGAGCTTGCCGTCGCGATCGGCCATGACCCTACCCCCTGGCAGAGCCTGGCCGAGGGTATCCGCCGCGATTTCCGCGAAAAGTACGTGCAAAACGGCCGCCTGACAGAGAGAAGCCTGACAGCACTCGTGGCGGCGGTATACAGCGGTATGCTAACCGACGAGGAGATCCCCTCGCACGTGGAGGCCGCCGCCGAGACCGTGATAGCCGACGGCTACGCCTTCCGCGCCGGGATACACGGCCTGCGGATGCTCTTTGACGTCTTTGGCCGCTACGGATATTCGGAGCTTGTTCTGCGTGTTCTCCAAAATCCCGCCGCTCCGGGGTATGCCAAGGCGGTGGCGGACGGCCTCCTCACCCTGCCCGAGGAATTCGATTACCGTACCAAAAATCATGACACGGGTAAGTATCCAAGCCTTAACCACCAGTTTACTGCCATGGTGGACACCTGGTTCTTCCGCTATGTGGCAGGTATTCGCTTTGAGGGGGTCTTTGGCGAGCGGCTTTTGATCGCGCCCTGTCTTCTTGCCGCGCTTTCCTCCTTTTCTGCCCGCCTGCGCGGAGTGGAGGTCACATGGCAGGACGGCTGCCTGCGTGTCATTTGCCCGTACCCCTTTACCCTCCTGCTTCCGGGAAAGCGGGAGGCCTATCCCGCGGGGCACTATACCTTTTATCCCACGCTCGCCGCACACGGAGGTGACGCATGAAAACGTATGATCTGACCCATCCCCTCACGTCGGGGATGCCTGTTTATCCCGGGACAGAGCCGCCGCACTTTGCCCTCATTGCCGAGATCCTAGCGGACCACTACCGTGAGGTGGCCTTTTCGATGACCTCCCACGTCGGCACGCATATCGACGCCCCGGCGCACGTGATGGCTGAGGGGCGGACGCTGGATGCCTTTCCCCCCGATGCCTTTTTCGGGCGGGCGCTGGTGGTGGACTGCCGTCACCTGGCACCCGGGATGCCCATTACCGAGGCCTGCCTTGCCCCGTACGGTGCCGCGGCCAAGGAGGCCGACTTTCTCCTTTTCTCGGTCGGATGGGAGGAAAGGTGGGGCGCACCCGCGTATTTTGAGGGCTACCCGTGTCCGGATGCCGCCCTTCTTGACCTTATCGCCGCACGCGGCTACCGTGGGATAGGGATCGATGCCATCAGCATTGACCCTGTCGGCTCGGTGGCAGGGCACCGCCGCCTGTTTGCCGGGTGCGAGATGCTTCTTTTGGAAAACCTCAGGGGGCTTGCTCCCTTACTGGGGTGCAGTGTCGGCCTGGTTTGCCTGCCGCTTGCCCTTTCGGGGGCGGACGGTGCCCCTGCGCGGATCGTGGCACGGCTTGACGAATGATAAGAAATCGCATAGGGCAAATAAGAAATTGCATTGATTTTTATAGGATAGCGTGATAGGATAAAGTAAAAAAACAAAAGGAGAAAGCATATGCAACGCTTTGATGTCGCAGGGCACGAGCCCAGTTATTTGCCGGAAGGCGAGTGGAAGCTGGTCTTTTCGGATGAGTTTGACGGAACAGAGCTGGATCGCACCAAATGGGATTTCCGCTATAACTTCTGGGGTAAGCCCTTTGGGGCATATACCGATGCCGGGGTGGTTCTGGATGGGAACAGCCATATCGAGCTTCACCGTACCGAAAAGGACGGCTATTACGTCTCGCCCCAGCTTCAGACAGGCTCCAACTCCTTTGATATTCCCAAAACCAGCACGGAAAACCCCTGGGGCTATGACATCTGGCCGCTTGGCGAGCTGACCCCGCCGAAGTTCGTGCATCGGTATGGGTACTATGAGTGCCGCTGTAAGTTCCAGCGCGACCCCGAAACCATGTGGAGCGCCTTCTGGGTGCAGTCCCCCGGTATCGGTGTACGCCATGAGCCCGAGTGGAGCGGCATTGAATCCGACATTATGGAGTATTTCCACGTCGGCAAGAACACCGCCGGCAACATCATGGGTGGCTACGGCCCGCAGATCCATCAGGAGGGCCGCGTGACCTACGATATGGCCGAGACCGAGGACGGCTGGCATTACTTCGGCATGGACTGGCAGCCCGACGGGTACGTCTTCTACTGTGACGGCCGCGAGGTCTCGCGTACGTCTGAGCATGTCTCGCACGTGCCGGAGTTCATTCTGCTGACGACCGAGGTGCAGGGCTGGCGTATGGGCGAGCCGAAGAAGGTGGAGGGTGAGTTTGTGGACGATGCCTTCATCTGCGATTTTGTGCGCGTGTACGATAAGATCGGCTAAAGGATCCTTACCGCGGGGTGTCCGCCAAACGGCGGGCGCCCCCCTTTTTCTTTTTTCGGATGCGCCTTGCATTATGCGCGCATGTGTGGTAGAATGATAATACCAAGAGAAGGAGTAGGACGATGAAGGATTATCTGTATGACGTATTCCTCAGCTTTACCGGGGCAGACCGTGATCTGAAAAACGCAGTACGCCTGCATCTTGAGGGGCAGGGGCTTCGTTGCTATGACAGTGACCTTTACTGCAAGGGGCAGTTCCGCGCCGATTTTTGCGAGGCGCTGGACAGAAGCCGCGTATATCTGATGCTCCTGACCGATAACCTGCGCAATGACCCGACAGTGTCGGGGCACGGCACCTTTACCGAGGTGCGGCGCGAGGGCGACCTTGCCTGCCAGCTGGAGGCGGCGGGGGAGCTGAATATCGTCATTCTCTGCATGTCCGAGTTCTTTCGCTATGACCACACCTTTCACGATTATCACGATGCCATCGGCTGGCATTTTTATTCGCTGACCCGCGGATTTTCCGAGATCTACGGGCAGGTGGGAGAGGATGCCCCGCTCAGTGCGGCTACCTTAGATGCCGTATACGCGCAGTGCAAAAGCTTTGTGGACAAGCGCCGAGAGGGAAGGCCGATCCCCTCGCAGATGCCGCGCCTTGAGATCGCGGAGGAGCGCTTGCCCGACCGCGGCCTTTTCTGCGGCCGTGAAACAGAGATCGAGACGGTGCTTTCCGCCTTCCGTGAGGGCAAGCGTGCCGTGGTGCTTTCCGGCCTTGGCGGCATCGGTAAGACCACCCTTGCCACCGAGATCGCCCGCCGATGTGAGGAGCTTGGGTATCTACGTTGCCCGCAGATCGTGCATATCGGGGATATGGCCGAGGGCGGAAGCGGCCTTGCCCCGCTTGTCGGTGCCGTCAGCTATGAGAAGGAGGTCTATGACAGTCTCCCCGCCCTTAGTGAGCGGGATCGCTACGAGAGAAAGCTGCGTGCCCTTTCCGCTCTGCCCGAAACGATCCTGCTTGTCGTGGATAACTATAACACCCTGCGTGAGGAGACCCTGGCAGAGGTGCTTTCCCGCTTGAAGTGCCGGCTCCTGTTTACCACCCGTGCGCGGATTTCTTCGGTTTCCGAGGTGGCGGTCGTGCCGATCGAGCCGCTGGACGGCGACGAGGCCCACCGCATGTTTGAAAGGACGGCCGGGCGGCCGATCAGCCATGAGGAGTTTTTGACGCTTTACCGCTTTACGGGTGGACATACTATCACCCTTTGCATCATGGCGGGCATCCTGTCGGCGCACGGTATGGCGCCCTCGGCGCTTCTCAGCCACCTTGAGGGGTTAGACTCCTTCGACGCGCGGATCGACTTCCGCCACAATGAGCACGGGGATTCGGATACCGTGCTGGGGCATCTGAAAAAGCTGTTTGACATTTCCGGCCTGGACGACGGCTGTCGCCGCATCCTGCGCTCGCTTTCCATCCTCGGGGATCGCAGGATCCCGCTTGCCGACCTTGAGCGGGTCCTCGCGCTTTCTACCCGCAACGAGGTGCTGACACTGGTGAAAAACGGATGGCTGGCCATGGAAAAGCGGGAAACGGCAGAGGCGGCCTATGAGACCGTGTACCTGCACCCCATCATCTCCCGCCTGTCGGCCGAGCTGCTTTCCCCGTCCGAGGAAACGGTTGGCGAGATGATCGCCTATCTTATCGAATCGGTGAGCAGTGCGCGTGCCTCTATGACCTACGTGGATGCGGCACGCCTTGCCGATAGCCTTTTTTACGCCTGCTACGTGCTGGCTGGCAACAGCCACCGCCTGCCACAGGCGCTCTTTGACCTTTACGGGGACGTGAACCATCTTTTGGGCAATGCCGAGGAGACCGCCCGCAGGATGGCGCAGCTCTCGGCCCGCCTTACCGATACCCGCGCGGCCGCCGCCGTGGTGGCGTACGGGGATATGCTGATGCTGGAGCAGTTCCCGATGCGCGTGGAGATCATTGAAAAATACATGCAGGCGCTGGAGGAAAACGCTGAGGATTACAAGTGGCTTTTGCGTGCCCTTTCGGTGACCTTTTCGCATATTTCCTCGCTTCCTCAGTTCCGCCCCTTTTTCCTGCGCGCCTTGCGGGTCGCCCTCCGTGCGGCTATGGCACAGCAGGATGACCTTGCCATCCGCGATCTTTTCCTGTATGCCGTGGTGGCAGGGAAGGACGGTGAGCAATTTGTGCGGATGCTGGAGGGATATCTGCGGCGGCGCGGACGTGCACGCCGCCACGCCCCCCTGCTGATCGCTCTGGATTTTAGCCTTTGCAGCTTCCGCATGTACGATAAAAGGGTCGAAAATTTTTCAAAGGCGGGGGAGATGCTTTCCAGCGCGGCAAACGGTGACATCGGCGCTGTTGGGTGGAGGCTGCTGAAGCATCCCCTCAACGCGCTTCGCGCTGTCGTTCTCGTCAGGCGGATCAGGCGTCTTGAGGATACCGGGGCTACCGCACGTATCCTGAAGGCCAGCCTCTCGATGGCCGAGGAGCTGATGACCGAGGGCAGAATGAACGTCCTGCCGGTGATCGAGGCGATGGTGGAGCTGCACAATGAGCGGCTTGCCCATCACCTGACCCTGGCCTCGGCGGCTGAGGAGGTACGGGGGGCGATCTCCTTCTTCCAGAGTCTGCCGCCCGCCCTTGTACGCCAGGAGGTCTCCCGTATGGTGGAGGGGGTGGACGAGGAGAACGTTTCGGTGGCCTCGCTTTCCTCCCTGCAGGTGGCTGCCCTCATCAACGAGGCGTTTCGTGACCGTGAGGCACTGGTGCAAAGCCGTAAGCTGGTGGCTGTCGTCAAGCGCCTGCGCCCGGGCGGACACAACGATATTTACGATGCCGCCCTCAGCCATGCGGCGCTTTGCGATAGCTTTGGAGAGCAAAAGGAGGCCTTTGAGTACCGCTATGAGGTCTACCGCCAGCTGACGGTGGCCGCGCCCGAATCGCAAAAGCTTTCGCAGGTGGCCGCGCGCCTTCTGCGCTCCTATTACCTTTCCCGCTGTCCGCTGGAGGAGATCCGCGAGGTGAGGGACGTTGCCCTTCGCGTGGAGGAGGACTCGGCCGAGTATTACGAGGTGCTGACGGCCTATTTCTACCGCACGGTGGAGTGCTACCTGCGAAAGGCAAGCGACGAGCACCGTGCCCTGCTTGACGAGGCGCAGGCCGCCCTGGCGACGGCCGCCGATAAGCTTTCGCGCCTTGGCTCCGTGGCACAGCAGACGGTGATGTATGCCCTGCAGGAGGGGGCGCGCTCGCTTGCGCGTGAGGCGCGTGCCGAGGAGCTTCTTTCTATGCTGATCCCCTATAAAAAAAGCAAGCACCGCCGCATCCGTGCACTGGCCCTTTTGTTGATCGCAGATGGGGAGCGGATGCTGGCAAGCGAGCGGTGCTACCCCCTGCCCCTTTTGATGGCCGCCTGCGATCGGGTGGTCGATATGGCGGTAAAGAAGGGGACGGGGTGGTCTATGGCCGCAACGGCCGCCGCCTGCCGTGCCGTGCGCATCCTTGAGGAGAACCCTGTGCACGAGTTTCCCGACGTGATGGTCGAGGACCTTACGGCATACGAGCGGGCCTCCGGTTCGTTTTACCGCTATGCCGAGCATCTTCTGTATACACAGGAGCAGATGTACGGCGAGCAGACGCAGGAGGAGCTTGACACGGTGCTGAAGGCCGAGATGCTGCACCTGTTCTCGGATCGGAGCGCGCGTGCCTTTACCCCGGGCGGCAAGCGGGAAAAACCGAAAAAGAGCCGTGGCGAATATTATGCCGACTACCTTGCCCACGTCCTTTTTGTGGAGGATATACCGGAGCTTGTTGCGGAGGAAGGCGAGGGGGGCGAGGCATGATCCACGAGCTGCACCTTGATCCTGCCCCCTTTGCGGCGATCGCCAAGCGGGAAAAGACGGTGGAGATGCGCCTTTTTGACGAAAAGCGGAGGCGGATATCCCCGGGGGATACCCTGCATCTTATTGAGCGGGGGACGGGCAAAAGCCTTGCCGCCCGTGTGGTGGCACTGCACCGTTTTCCGACCTTTTGTGAGCTTTATAAGGCGATCCCCCATCTTGCCCTCGGCTATCCGAGAGGGGTGACGGGCGATCCCGCCGATATGGAGGCCTATTATTCGGAGGAGGAGCAAAAAGCCTTTGGCGTTGTCGGAATCGAGATCTCCTTGTAAAGAAAACGTAACAAAAAGAACCGTGCGGCGCACGGTTCTTTTTGATATTGCTTGCCTATTCGGTAGCCTTTGGCTTGCGGTCAAAGCGGAAGAGGGCCACAAGGATCGAGACAAGGCTGATGGCCTCGCACAGGATCGCCCCGACCGAGAAGGCAACGATGTTGTAGATGAGCCAGGCGGGCGAGCTGATGAGCCCGAGCAGCCGTACCACCCGCGCCCCCTTCAGGCGGAAGCTGATCGTGGAGGCCGTCGACCCGATGACGGGCAGAAGCTCCACAATGAGGTTCGTAGCGCTCGGCTCGGTGCCGAAGACGGTGAAGCTTAGAAGGTAGGTGATGAGGAAAAGGGCGATAAAGCCGATGAGCCAGAGGATATGGTCGGCGTGCAGGCGTTCCTTCTCGCGGTATACGGCGGCGCGGAGAACATTGACAAGATTCATCAGCATCCCCATCAGCGAGCCAAGCAGGAAGAAGCTGAGCGCAAACAGCCCCGACCCGAAGAACTGAAGGGTGATGATTCCCTTTTGCGTTTTGCACTGATAGGAGAGAATGTTGAAGGCCATAGCCAGGATGCTGATGGCCTGTGCGGCGATTTCGATGGGTTGCATAATAGCGCTCCTTGATCTTGGCGGATCGGTTGTTATCAAAAAACAGACCGCTCCCTTTTCGGTTATGCCTTATTCCGCCCTTGCGCGAGCCGGAGCTC
>JAGBZZ010000066.1 GCA_017652965.1 Clostridia bacterium
CATCAAGGGGGGAGTTCTCGAGGAGGGGGGCATCCCCTACCGTGAGACCACCTCGCGTGAGGAGGCGATCGGCGAGCTGGACGTGTTGTACATGACCCGCATCCAGCGCGAGAGATTTCCCGATCCCGACGAGTATACCCGCCTGAAGGATAGCTACGTGCTGACCCCCGAAAAGCTGACCGAGGCCAAGGCGACCCTGTCGATCCTGCATCCCCTGCCGCGCGTCAACGAGATCAGCGTGCGGGTGGACAGCGACCCCCGTGCCGCCTATTTCGAGCAGGTGGCAAACGGGAAATACGTCCGTATGGCCCTGATCCTGAAGCTTCTCTCCGAGGCCGACGGCATCCCCGCCGCCCCGCAGGGTGAGCCGATTGGCGACATGACCTGCGTAAACCCCGTCTGCATCGTGCGTACCGAGCAGGAGCTTTTGCCCCGCTTCCGCCGTGCGGGAGGCGAGCGTGAGATCATCCGCTGTGTCTTCTGCGAAAAGCGGGCAGAGAAGAAGTGATATAACGCCAAAAAGGACCCACGGAAACGCGGGTCCTTCCGACTATGTGCGAAAGGAAGCAACGATATGAAAAAGCTGTTACGCCTGCCCCTGCATTACGACCTTGTCGTGGGGGACACCTTTGAGCTGTTCTATAAGGGGATCACCTACTGCCTTGACAGCGACGTATTTGACTATGAGCTTGCCTATGGCGATCGCAAAAACCGCGGCCAGGGCTTTGCACGTAAGTACGTCTACACCCCCGCCCCCGAGGATATCGGCACACATACCCTCACGGTTACCGTGCGTGACAATTTCGGTGAGGTGCTGGACACGGGCTCTGTCGAGATCCGCGTGTCGGATCGCCCGAAAAGCCAAAGCCGTGAGCGCACCGTCCTTATCATCGGGGATTCCCTCACCGGGGGCGGCGTGTGGCCTGCCGAGCTTGGCAGACGCCTGCTTTCTACCGGAGGCAAGCCCGAGGGCGACGGCCTTAGCGGCGTGCGCTTTATCGGCTCGAAATGCCGCGACGGCATCCTTTACGAGGGGTACGGCGGATGGCGGTTTGAGTCCTACACCACCCCGAATATCCGCTCCTATCACGCCATCCTGACCGGGGATTTCTCGGCCTTTTCGGAGGCGGTGGATCAGCACAGCACCTGGCGCGACGGCGAAGGGCGGGAATGGAAGCTGGAATGGGTGACAAAGGGCGAGATGAAGGTCATCTGCTCGTCGGTTTACGGCGCTCTCCCCGAGACGGGCGGGGTGCTTACCCACCTTTCGGGCGGGGTACATACCGACGATATCGTCTTTACAAGCGCCCGCCCGGACGTGGCCAATCCCTTCTGGAGTGCGGCAAAGGGCTGCAACGATTTTCGCGCGTATGCCGCCCGCTTTGGGGCAGAGAGCATCGACGAGGTCATCGTCTTCCTCGGGTGGAACCACCATACCGGCACCGGGGAAGGGCTTGCGGGGCTTGCCCGCCCTCTGCTTGACGGGATCTTCGAGGCGTTTCCCGACTGCCATATCGCGCTTGTCGGTCTGCAGGTGCCCTCGCGGGACGGCTTTGCCGTCAACTACGGCATTTCCTGGCCGTGGTTTCAAAAGCTTGCCAAGGTCTGGGATTTTGAGGATGCCTACCGCACCCTTTCGGAGGAGGATGCCTACCGCGGCCGCATCACGGTGGTCAGCCTTGCGGGGCAGTATGACACCGCCTACAATTCGCTGACGGTGGCTATGCCCGCCAACAACCGCTGTGAGACGGTAGAGACCGTGCAGTCCAACGGTGTGCATTGCAGTGAAAACGGCTACCGCCAGATCGCCGATGCCATCTATCGGTATATGGCGACAAGATTGCAGTAAGAAGCTATAAAAAAGCCGCCCAAACGGGCGGTTTTTTTATAGACCGAGAAGGTTCATAGCATTTTCATGGGTGATCTTTCGGTAGGCATCCTCTGTGATAAGGCCGCTTCTTTTCCACTCTGCAAGGGTGTCAATGAGGGGCACGGGCATCCCGGGGCAGACGATATCGGTGCCGAAGTACATCCTGTCGGCAAACTCCCCGATAAAGGCCTCGGTATAGGCAAGGTCACGCGTTAAGGCGTTATAGGCCGTGCAGTCCGAAAGGTCGCAGTGCAGGTTCGGGTAACGGCGCAGGAGCTTGGCCACTACCCCCTCCTCGCGGATCGGCTGCCCGTGGTTTGGGAGCCTTCCGAACTGGCCGCCCGCAAAGCGGTAGGGCGCCCCCTTCTCACCCGGGGTCTCGAGGCGCGCGATCTCCCCCCAGAAGATCGGCCCGTGGCCGAAGATCACAAGCCCCGGAAAACGGCGAAGCGAAAGCTCAAGCTGGGGGAGCCCCGCCTCATCGTAAAGCCCGAAGTCGCCGTCCAGCTGATCCGACCCGTCGATGGTCAGGGGGAGGCCGACCGCCTCGGCGGCGCGGAAAAGGTTTTGTACCTTAAGGTCATCGGTGCGCAGGTTGGGCATCACCTCGCCAATACCGCGGCATCCCTTTTCCTTGTAGTATGCGAGGTATTTTTCAAAGGGGGTAAAGGGGGAATTCCAGCCGGTGCGCGGATCGATGTTGCAAAAGGGAATGATGCGCTCGGGATATGCCGCCGCCATATCGAGGATGTCCTCATTGGCCTGCGGGAAGTAGATTTCCGGGCTGACGATGGGAAGCACCACGCTTTTGTCGATCCCAAGGCGATCCTGCTCGCAAAGAAGCTCGGGAAGGGTGCAAAAGCGGATGTGCGGGGCGTTTGCGCGATAGGCGTGGGCGTGAATGTCGATCAGCATAAGGTGGCCTCCTTTTTTTCGGTCGGATACAGATCTGTCGGCAGATCGCCAAAGTGGCAGGAGGGGCTACCTTGCGAGATAGCCCCTCTGTATCGGATATTACTTGTAAAGCGGACCGTAGGTCTGGCAGGCGCGATAGTCCTGACCCTCCTTGTCCATGCCGAAGGCGTTCCAAGCGGCGGGACGGAAGATCTCATCCTCGGGCACGTTGTGCATGCAAACCGGGATGCGGAGCATCGAGCACATGGTGATAAGGTCAGCACCGATGTGACCGTAGGAGATCGCACCGTGGTTGGCACCCCAGTTGTTCATGACC
>JAGBZZ010000067.1 GCA_017652965.1 Clostridia bacterium
CAATCACGCCGAAGGCGTGTATGAAATCAAGGCGAAGCCTTGTATGGAATCCGCAACTTGTTGCGGTATGGAATCATCACGAAGTGATGTATGGCATCAATCCGAAGGGAGGATACACGCTATTGCGTGATGCCATACGCCTGCGGCGATTCCATACACCCTGCGGGTGATTACATACCAATCCTTCGGATTGGATAGAAAAAAGCAAGTCTTGCGACTTGCTTTTTTCTGGCTGGGATAGTTGGATTTGAACCAACGAATGCGGGAGTCAAAGTCCCGTGCCTTAACCGCTTGGCTATATCCCATCGGCATGGTGAAGTATACCATAAAAAGTGGTTCTTGTCAATGATATTTTTCGTTTCTCTTGCTTTTTTTTGCCGCGGTCGCTATAATGGCTGTGTAAGGATTGTGCAAAACCACCGAAAAGGAGAGATCATGTCTAAAAAACCGGAGATCGAACGAAAATTCCTGATCGCCATGCCGGATGAGGCTATGCTGGCGGCCATACCGGGGGCGACCTGTGACGAGATTGTACAGACCTACCTCGTCTCCGAGGCGGGCGTGACGGCCAGGGTGCGCCGCCGCACTACCGCCCACGGGGTCGTCTACACGGCCACGCAAAAGCGGCGGATCACCGCCGTAACGGCGATAGAGGAGGAAAGAGAGGTGGACGAGGCCGAGTACCGCCGCCTTTTGACCCTCGCCGACCCCGCCCTGCATCCGATCGAAAAGCGCCGCTACAGCATCCCGTACGGGGCGCTTGTCGCAGAGATCGACGTCTATCCCTTCTGGCAAAGGACGGCCATCCTGGAGATCGAGCTTGCCTCCGAGGATGCCCCCTGCCCCCTGCCGCCCTACCTTTCGGTGATCCGCGAGGTGACGGCCGACAAGCGCTACAAGAACGTCTCGCTGGCGCGCGCGGTCCCGGCCGAATAAGCGCCGTGCGCGCTCGGCATTCCCCCTGCGTGTATCTTCTTTCGTCACTTTCGACAAAAAAATGTGAAAAAAGTATGAAGAAGTCCAACAAAAAACTCTTGCATTTTTTCGTCGAATGGTGTATTATATACCTATATTGGAAACTTTGGGAGGCCGTATGAAGGCACTTGAAGAAAAAATCGTGCGGGAGGGCGCAGTTCTTCCCGGTGACGTATTAAAGGTCGGCAGCTTTCTGAATCAGCAGCTTGACGTCCCCTTTCTCACCGAGATGGGACGTGAGATCGCACGCCTGTTTCGGGATGCACAGGTAGACCGTATTCTGACCATTGAGGCCTCCGGCATTGCCATCGCCTTTGCGGCGGCGGTAGAGCTTGGGGTGCCGGTCGTGATCGCTAAGAAGGCAAAGGCCGCCAACCAGAGCGGGGAAATGCGTGTCGTGGAGATCACCTCCTATACCCATAAGAATACCTATTTTGCCACGGTGGGGGCCGAGTACCTGCCTGCGGGGGACCGCGTTCTGATCGTGGACGATTTCCTGGCCCGCGGCAATGCGCTGATCGGCCTTTCCGAGATGCTGCGGGAGGCCGGCTGTATCACGGTTGGCGCGGCCATCGCCATTGAAAAGGCCTATCAGGGCGGCGGGGACGAGCTTCGTGCCAAGGGCATGCGGATCGAGTCGCTCGCTCGCATCGCTTCGATGAGCCCCGAGGACGGTATCGTCTTCGCCTGATCCCGGTTACAAGGGGGAAACCCTGTAATAAATAATTTTTTATTTTGGAGGACACTCAAAATGAAGAAGATCCTTTCCCTGTTCCTTGTGGCAGTGATGCTCTTCGGGTGCTGCGCCATGTTCGCTTCGTGCGGCGGCGGTAAGGACCCCGGCGAGGTCAAGGCCGCTCTCATCGCTCTGCACGGCACCAGCTCCACCTACGATAAGAACTTTATCGAGGCTTTCGAGAAGGCTTGCCAGAACAAGGGCCTGCTTGCTGACAACTACACCATCATCACCGACATCCCCGAGGGCACCGAGTGCTACGATGCCGCGGCTGACTTTGCCGATGACGGGTATGACGTGATCTTCGCCGACTCCTTTGGCCATGAGGAGTATATGCTCAAGGCCGCCAAGGAGTTCCCGAACGTGCAGTTCTGCCATGCGACCGGTACCACCGCTCACACCGAGAACGTTGCCAACTTCCAGAACTCCTTCGCCGCGATCTACGAGGGCAGATACCTTGCGGGTGTTGCCGCCGGTATGAAGCTCATCGAGATGTACGGTGAGGACATCACCGCTGAGGAAGCCAAGGTCGGCTACGTTGCCGCCTGGCCCTACGCCGAGGTTATCTCGGGCTACACCTCCTGGTTCCTCGGTGTCCGTTCGATCGTTCCGAACGCCACGATGGAAGTCCGTTACACCAACTCCTGGTACGACGAGGCCGGTGAGATGGCCACCGCCGAGGCTCTGATCGAGGCCGGCTGCACCCTCATCTCGCAGCACGCCGACTCGATGGGCGCTCCCACCGCTTGTGAGAACGCCGGTGTCCCGAACGTTGCCTACAACGGCACCACCGGTAAGACCAACACCTTCATTATCGCCTCCAAGATCAACTGGGTCCCCTACTTCGAGTATATGCTTGACTGCGTGATCCAGGGCAAGGACATCGACACCGACTACACCGGCACCATCGCCTCCAAGTCGGTTGAGATCACCGCGCTTGGTACTGCTGCCGCTGCCGGCACGCAGGCGAAGCTTGATGCGGTCAAGGCTCAGCTTGCCGATGGCAGCCTCAAGGTCTTCGATTGCTCCAAGTTCACCGTGAAGAACGCCAAGGCCGACACCTCGGATTTCTCCAAGGCCGGCTATATCACCATGGATGCTGACGGTCACCTCACCGCTTACAACGCCGACGTTGACAGCGATGCCGCCTTCGCCGGTGACACCAACGTCATCAAGACCGAGAACGGCGTGACCTACTTTGCTGAGAGCGCCTTCCGTTCTGCTCC
>JAGBZZ010000068.1 GCA_017652965.1 Clostridia bacterium
AAGGAGCGAGAGCCACACCTGGCAGCGCGCTATTTTGCGGCGGCGCGGAGGCTGGCCGAGCATCTGTACCGACGCGGCTTTGCCTTCCCGACCGAGAGTGCCGCCTCGGCCACCTTTGGCGAAGAGGTGGAGGAGGGCTCGATCTCCTGCACGGCACTCTCGCTCCTCTACTACTGCCAAAGAGCAGAGCGGGTAGAGGCGTATATCGCGCTTGCCAAAAGGATCCTGGATTATCATGAAAGCTGGATCATCCGCACGCCGCGTGTCACAACCTATCGCTCTACCCTTCGTTGGTGGGAGACCCTATGGGAGGGGGATGCCACGGGTCCCTCGATCTGTGCGGGACACGCCTGGACGCTTTGGCGCGCCGAGGCCGACTTTCTTTACTATCGCCTGACAGGAGACGTCACCCACCGTGAAAAGGCCTACGCCTCCTTTATGACCAACCTCTCCCGTGTTGAGAAGAATGGGAGAATGACCGCTACGTACACACCGGATCTGATCGCGGGCGGCGGCTTTGCCACCTCCTCGGACGAGGTGCAATTCCGTATTGAGCCACGCACCCCGGATAAGGAAGGTGGCGGGCTTGTACACTATCTTTGGATCCGCCTCAGTGAAACCTTTATGAAAGAGCCCGCGCCGGGCGAGGATGCGAAAGGACCCTGCACATAATGTTTAAAACCGAGCTGCATATGCATTCACACGAGGTCAGCCCCTGCTGCGACCTACCGACAGAGGAAATCGCCGCCCGCTATCTGAGGGCGGGCTACACCACTATAACCGTGACCGACCATTACGGTGCAAGGCTTGCCGAGCGCATCCTAGATGTGCGCGAGCGCGTGGCCTTTTTTATGGAGGGCTATCACGCCTTTTGCCGCGCGGTGGATGACAGAGCCAAGGTTCTTTTCGGCTTTGAGCTCCGCCTGAACGGGGAGCGCAACGAGTATCTTGTCTACGGTCTCGGTGAGGATTTTCTGCTTGAAAATCCCACCGTCTACGAGCTTTCCCGTGCCGAGGCCGTTGCCCTGATCCACGCGGCGGGCGGGCTTATCTACCAAGCGCACCCCTTCCGCAACGGGATGACCGTGGCAGACCCCAAGGGGCTTGACGGGATCGAGATCTTCAATGCCCACAACACGCACGATTCCCGCAATTATCTCGCCTATGCCTTAGCAAAGAAGGAAGGGCTTTGCGGTATTGCGGGGTCGGATTTCCACCACCCCTACCACTGGCCGGCGGCAGGGATCATGACCGAGGATCCGATCCTTAGCGAAAAGGAGCTTTTGGATATTCTGCGGGCGGGGACCTTCCGCACCTTTGGCGAGATCATCCCGCGTGAGCAGGTGCCTGCTATGGTAGGAAACCCGTAAGTAAAAAGGGACAAGGAGCGAAAAACGCCTTGGCCCTTTTTGCTTTTTGCGATCAGCTTTCAAAGGGCAGCTCCAGATAGCTTCCCTCGGTGTAAACGGTATTGCGTGCCACCCGCCGCTCGGTAACGTAGGCAAAGTGACCCTTAACGTTGGCGTGGGGCAGGTAGTTGCCGCTTTCGGAGGCGATATCCACCCGCAGCCGCATCCCCTTTTTTAAGGTAAAGGCGATGGCGGGGGTCTCCATCTCGACGGTTGCCACCTCGCCCGGGGTATATGCGGAAACGAAGTGCGAAAGCGCACCCATGGCCTCTGTCAGGTTATAGGCCTCCTCCCCGTCCACAAGATACAGCCGCGCGAAAAATGCGGTGTCCTCGCAATCCGAGGAGACGTTCAGGTGGAAGCGCACAGACCCGAGGAAGGCGCGCTCCTCTTCGCACGGCGCGCCGACAAACGAAAGAATGCTATCGATGCTACCCGCCGCGTGGGCGCGGTAGATGCCAAAGCTTTTGAAGACGCTTACAAGGGCATCGGGGTCATAGCGGTACGAAAGCGCCGCGCCCGCCGTCTCGGTATCCGAAAGGGTATGCGTGCCGAAATAAAGACGGGTCGTCTCCCCTTTTGCGGGGTATGCGGCCGTGTGCCAGGCATCGGCACCGATCGAATAATAGTGCAGCTTGCCGTATTCGGCATAGCGGTAGGGGCGCCCCTCGCGGATGCTGTCAAACCACTCCACCACGTAGTCGGGCGGGAGGTTGCCGTTTGGCAGGGGGTACTCGAAATCAGCGCCGACCGCGGTGCCGTGCCCCCACGGGCCTATCAGCATGGCAGAGGCGGCCTTGGTCCTCTCGGGGAGGCGGCACCACATATCGACCATGCCCTCCACGTAGAAGTCGTACCACCCCTCTACAAGCAGGGTGGGCGCCGTCAGGGTCTCTACCACGTTCCATTTTTCGTCCTTTTTCCAGTATTCGTCGCACTCGTTGTGGATAAGCCCATCGGTAAAGGCAGGCTCATCCTTGCCGAATACGCGAAGGGCCGCCTCGGCATACGGCAGCTTATCGGCCGCGCCGAGATTTCTTTGCGGATGCTTTCTGTCCATCATCCCGCTCCACCAGCCGATGTTGTTGAGGCGGTAGTTCAACCCGTTCCTGAAATTGCGGTAATAAAGCCTGTCGGTCTGGATCTCAAGGCAGATGCCGCGCACGTCGGCGGGCTGTGCAGAAAGATAGGAAAGATGCACGGTGGCAAGATAGCTTCCCCCCGTCAGATAGATCTCCCGATTGTAAAAGGGGAGGGTGCGGATGTAGGCAAGCGTGTCAAGCCCGTCGGTGCGCTCCTCCTCCGCATAGGGGACACACACCCCCTCGCTATCCCCCTTGCCGCGGCAATGCTGGGTCACGACGGCATACCCGTGCGCGATCAGCTGTGCCGCAAGCCCTGCCCCCTCATAGGCCGAAAGCGGATACGGCTTACCGCCGTTTTTCGGCTCGTAGGGAGTGCGGATAAAGACGGTGGGGCACTTCCCTGCCCCAGCCGGCAGGGCGTAGCGGGTATAAAGGCGCACCCCGTCCGACATAGTGACCATCTCCTCGGTCACGCGGACGGTGCTGTTTTCGGTACAAAACAGAAGCATTGTATTTGCCCTCACATAGTCAAAAGGATCTCGGCGGCGCCGGCATGGCGCTTGACAAGGTAGACGGCATGGTCGGCACGCATCTCATGGAGGGAAAGGCTTGCCCCCATGACCTCCCTTGGCGCCTCGGACGGGCGAAGAGAGAGGAAAAATTCGTCCTTCAAGGCATCGGCGCGGATGGCATCCACACGGGAAAGGTCGATGCGGTAGCCGCCGTCCACCCTCTCGGTTTCGGCGTACTCGGCATAGACCGCCTGGGAGGCAGAATCCTCGTTATCGGTGGCCAGCATCACCCCAAAGGGGGAGGTCACACGGCGGAAATAATCGACCCATGCGCCGACGTACTCCGGATTCTTCTCGGGCTGATAGTGGATAAAGTTGGTCAGGTGGCCGCAGATATTCGGGCGGATGCCGGGGCGCGGGCCGACCTCAAAGCAGTTCGGCAGAAGCGAAGGGTCAACGGCACAGGCATTCCACGGCAGGAAGCCGCCAAGCACCGCACTGAGATAGATCATCCCCTCGTGCACCTCTACGGTATTCGGCCAGCCTGCCCATTCCCAGACGGTAAGGCCGTATCGCCGCGCCACCCGTGCGATCTCCAGGTTGAAATCGCTGCTCGGCACACCGATCCCGCCGCAGGGGGTCTGCCAGGTGCGGATCTTCTTTTGAAAGCCCCAATCGTCATAGATCTCGTAAAAGAGCGAGAAGATCTCATCGATCTTTTCGGGGGGCAGGGGGATACGCACCGTCCCGCCCCACTCGTTTTTGCCGATGCGCGGATAGATACAGCCACCCCCCGCGATCCTGCCGTCCACAAAATAGTCATGGGTGGGGGTATGCATCCCGTATTCGAGATATTCGCTTTCCTCAAGTGCCGAAAAATACTCCTCGGCAAACGCATAGTCGATCCCCGCGGCGGCATTCCACTCTCCCCTTCCCCAGGTCAGGTACGGGGCGCGGCGCAGGCGGTTATTCTTATCCCATTCGCCCAGCACAAGGTCACAAAGGATCTTGACCCCAAGCCCTTTGCCGATCTCGTGTAAGACGCGCACGTCAGAGGGGTGATGGCGGCGCGGAAGTGCCGAGCGGGCAGGCCCGCCGAAGGCGCGCTCATCCTCGCCAAGGTGCCAGCCCACATCATCCACGCAAATGCTGACGCCGATCGGGATCTTAATATTTTCCATAAGCTCTTCCTCCTTTTTTCGGAGAGGTAAAAGCCCCTCCCGCATCCTATCCGGTTGATAAAAAAAGTATAGCACCGAGGGGGCGGCTTGTCAACCCCCGAGGGAGAAAGAGCAAGGCTTTGCCCCCCACTTGCTCTTTTTGCGTCCGCCCTCAACAAAAATTCGGATTTTCCTTGCTTTTGCCGCGCGAAAATGCTATGATAAAGGCAAAAGAACACACCGGAGGAAGATCTGTTATGCAGCTTACCGCTTCTCTTTCCTATACCGTGCTGACTCCCCCGCATCCCACCATGCGCGAGCGCTTTGCGGGTGAGGAGCTTTCCCGCTATCTTTTTGAGATCACCGGGCGGCGCCCCCTGGATACGGCCGATGCCGACGTGCGCTTTATCGTGGGCGGCCCCTCCCGCAACCCTGCCGCCGCGGCGCTGATCTCCAAGGCGGATTTCGATGCCCGTGTCACGGGGGCGGAGGGTTACCTTATCCGCGTGACCGAGCGTGAGGTGCTTTTGGCCGGCAGTGAGGTCGGCGGGGACGACGAGCGCGGCACCTTGTATGCCGTGTACGAATTTTTGGAAGAGTACTGCGGGTGCTGCTTCGGCGCTTACTCGCACCCCTATCTGAACGGCGGTGAGATCGTGCCGCGCGTCTATCAGCCAAGCTTTGCCGAGGGCGACCGTGTCAAGGCAGAGGCCGACCGCCCCTACCGCACGGCCATCGTACAGTACGGCGACCGCGCAGGAAACCCGAAGCACAAGCTGAACGTCCCCTTTTTCGATTGGCTGGCGAAAAACCGCTACAACCGCATCTACATCTGGGCCAGCAGCTACGTCGGCTACTGCGAGGCGCACCTCATTCCCGAGCTTGAAAAGCGCGGCATCCGTCTGACCGTCGGGCATCACGAGTCGCTTTGGCTGTGGCTCCCCTACTACGGCAACCCCTACTTCTCCGAGCATTATATCGAGACCCATCCCGAGTATTTCCGCCTGAATGCCGACGGCACGCGCTTTACCCCGAAGGAGCCGAACGACCCCTTTGGCCAGTGGATCCTTTGCTCGCGATGCGAGGGGGCAATCGAGACGGTCAGCCGCAATATGATCGAGTGGATCGAAAAGAACCCGATCGTGGACACCGTCACCCTGATGATGAACGACGGCCGCGCCGAGCAGTGCTGCTGCCCGCGGTGCGCCCCTTATACCAAGGGGGAGAACTATATCCACTTTGTCAATGAGGTCACCACCCGCGTGGCGGCCGTCCACCCGCACGTGAAGGTGGATTTCGGCGTGTACGTGGATATCTGGAAATGCCCCGAGGGCACAAGGCTGCACCCGAACCTGCAGATCTGCGAGGCGACCTGGGCAAGCTGTGGCCTGCGCACAGGCGGCAAGCCCGACGGCAGCTGCTTTATCGGCACCGATTTTGAAGCGACCGCCGTTGCCTGGCGGGAAAAGACGGGCGCCGACCTTTACATCTACGACTATTACATGGGCGTGTTTGCCAACCGCCAGCGCGTCATCCCGATGGCGGACGAAATGCAGGCCGTCTGGCGCCGCTACCGCGAAGCGGGCATTGCGGGATCCGGCACGCAGATCGAGTGCTTTAACCTTTGGAACCACCTTTTGAACTTCTACGCCTTCGCGAGAACCGGCTACGACACCGAAAAGACGCTTGCCGATCATATCGCGGCGCTTTGCCACCTCTTTGGTGCGGGCGGCGAGAAGGTTGCCGAGGTGATGCGCTATCTCGAGGCCGAGCAGGACGGACAGGTGGACGTCGGTCATGCGGGGCTGCATCTTATGCACCATATCGACCGCGCCGCCGTCTACCGCCTCTTTGACGAGGCACTGGCCGCTACCGAAACAGAGCGCGAGCGCAACAACATCCGTCTGCTTCGCATGGCCTTCCGCTACAGTGACCTTGACAGCTTTGACAAGACAAGCGAGGTGTGGGACTGGAAGGGTGCCCACCGTGAGTACGATGACCCGACGGGTGAGCTTGCCTATATCGCCACAGGCTATGAAAGCTTTGCCCGCAACAACCCCGGCTACGGCATCTCCTGCCCCGCCCTGAATACCGATACCAAGGGCTTTGAGCCGAACGAGTGGTATTGGTTTGAATAAGGAGGCGTCCTATGAAATACCATCTGATCCCCGAGGAGGGGGAATTCTACAAGGCCAATCTCCACTGCCACACCACGGTATCGGACGGACGGCGCACACCCGCCGAGATCAAGGCCGATTATATGGCAAAGGGCTATAGCATCGTTGCCTATACCGACCATGAGCTGATGTACCCGCACCCCGAGCTGACCGATGCGCATTTCTTAGCCATGAACGGCTATGAGGTCTCGGTCAATTCCCCCGGTAAGGTCTGGGGGCAGCAGCGCGTTTGCCACATCTGCCTTGTGGCCACGCGGGATGACATAGAAAAGCAGGTGCTTTGGAACCGGGCAAACCGCGGCTACTCGGGCGAGAATCACGGCCCCGCCTACGACCTTGCCCCCACGGTTGCCAGGTTTGACGAAAACGAGCCCGACTTTATCCGCGTGTACAGTGGCGAGTGCATCAGCGAAATGATGCGCCGCGGGCGGGAGGCAGGCTATTTTGTCACCTACAACCATCCCACCTGGTCGATGGAGAGCTACGAAAACTACATGGGCTATCACGGCATGCACGCCATGGAGATCGTGAACTACGGCTGTCTTTCGGCAGGGTATGACGACTATAACCCCCGCGTGTACGACGATATCCTGCGCGGCGGCGAGCGGATCTATTGCATCGCGGCCGACGATACCCACCGCGGCACGATCGACTGCTTTGGCGGCTTTACCATGATCAAGGCGCGCTCGCTTGCCTATAACGAGGTAGGCCGCGCCCTCCTTGACGGGCATTTCTACGCCAGCGAGGGGCCGCTTATCCACGCACTGTGGATCGAAAGCGGCCACCTGCACGTGAAAACCTCCGAAGCCAAGCAGATCACCATGAACACAGGCATCATCCACACCGCCTACAAAAAGGCAGAGGGCGACACCCCGGTGACCGAGGCGGCCTTCCCGCTTTCCCCCGATTTCCGCTATATCCGCATAACCGTGCTGGATGGCGAAGGGCACCACGCCTGCACGAACGCCTATTTTATGGACACGCTCCCCTCCCCCCTGCCGTAAAGCGGCAAAAAAGAGAGCCTTCACCGAGGCTCTCTTTTTTGTTTTATATCGGGGGCTTTACGTATCCGCCCGGCGCTGACGGGGAGAAATGCCGAAGGCGGCCTTATAGCATTGGCAGAAATAGGCCTGATCCAAAAAGCCGCATTGCTCGGCGATCCCCGCGATGCTATCCCCTGTGCCCGAAAGCATGAGATCCGCGATCTTCAGGCGGTATTCCAGAAGATAGCGCATGGCGCTTTGTCCGGTTACCCGGCGGAACACGCGGCAGAAATGGCATTTGCTGACGTTGCAAAGCTCGGCAAGCTCCTCAAGGGTAATGGGAAGGGCGTAATCCTTGCGGATCTTACGCAGGGCAGGCTCGACCGTTTCAAAGGCGCGGAAGTCACCGTGCCGCTCTAAAGACGGCGAAACGGCATACTCCGAAAGGAGGAGCGCGAACAGCTCCAGCACGATCCCCCGTACCGAAAAACGCCGGTACGGGTGTGCCGTGGCATAGGCATCGGTCAAACGGGCGAAAAGATCGCCCATCCGCGCATCCCCCCGGATCAGGGTCCGGAAGGTGATGCCGTTTTTCAGCATCAGCCCCCGCAGGTCAAGCCCACCGGTGCTGCCGTCACGGAAGAAGTCAAGATCCATCAGAAGATAGCGGTAATGCCCGCGCTCCTCTCCAAAGCGGATGGTAGAGTGGGGCTCATAGGGGTTGATCACCACAAGATCCCCCGCCGTGACCTCGACCGTCCTGTTTCCGATCAGAAGCGTACTGCTTCCCTCGTAGAAGTATTTCAGCTCGATCTCCTCATGCAGCGCCCGAGAGACCGCCGTCGGGTCGTTGATAAAGGAGGCCTTGTCGGGCTCGAACTGCAGGCGGAAATCGGCATCCGGAAAAAAGATGCCCGTCCCGTCTTCCTTTTGCGTGGCCTTCATCTCTACCCTAGCTTCAGTTGTCGTTGGTCTGGCCATGCCAGCGGCCGCCCTGGGTCTTATCGGTATCCCCTTCAAGCAGCTGCTTATAGTTTCTGATCACCTTACGGATGGCCTCGGCAAACATCTCGATGGCTTCCTTATCGTAGTGCTTGAACCACGGGATCGAGAAGC
>JAGBZZ010000069.1 GCA_017652965.1 Clostridia bacterium
AGAAAAAGAGATAATCGGGGTCGGCTTCAAGAATGGCTTCTGTCGATAGGGTATTCAGCAAATGCGGTGCCGTATCCGCCAGGTTGACAAGGCCAAGTTCTGACAGCATCGCCGCCGCAAAAAGATCGGCCGAGCATTTTACCTTGGTGGAGGAGGCCGTCTGCCCCGCCCTTATAAAGAGAAAGGTCCTGCCACGCAGTGCGGCCGCCTCCTCGGAAGAAATAAGAGCCGTTACCGCGTTCTCGGCAAGCAGGAGGGCATCCAGTGCCTCCCTGTGCCCTGTCAGCGCTACGGCGGTACGAATGGCCGCGGCGTAATCCGAAAAGCTTTCTACCCGCAGGGCAAGCGTACGGATCCCGGCGCGGTCAGCAAGTGCGGCGGCATTCACCTGCGCGGGGATGTCGGGGGAATAGATCACAAGATCGGGTGCGGCCGCCAGCAAAAGCTCGGTATGGATCTCCTTGCCCGCGCCGTCGTCCACAAGGAGGGTGTCGGCAGGCACAAGGCCACGCTCAACACTCTCTCCAACCGTGATGGCCACCTCGCCCCCTGCCGCCTGCCAGACCTCGCAAAGCGAGGAAAAAAGAACCGCCACCCGTGTGGGAGGGGTAGCGGTCACGGTTGTGCCTGCGGGCTCATTTGCCCCGCAGGAAGCAAGCGTCGAAAGGAGCAGGAGAAGCGAGAGCAGGAAAGCGAGGCGCCTCATAAGGCAGGGCGTTCCGCCATCGGGACGGCCAGGATCTCATCGCGCAGGTGGCGAAGGGTATCCTCCAGAAGGGCCGCCTCCAGCGAGGCAATGCCCAGGCGGTCAACCGTTTCTCCAAGCCGCTCACCGCGATATCCGTTCTTGCGGTACCAAAGGATCACCGTCTCAACGGCATCCCCGATCTGAGATGCACAGATGAGGGTGGAAAGCGGCGTTCCGTCACGGCGCTTTTTGCCCCACGTGCCGCCCACCGTCAAAAGGAAGCGGGGCTCGCCCTGCTTTGGAAAGGCACCAAAGGGGCACTTGCCAAGGCACAGGCCGCATTTGCGGCAAAGCGAGGTATCAAGCTTTACGTGGCCGTCGGTAAACGAAATAGCACCCGAGCGACAGGAGGCACGCGGGGCACAGCTTCCGCATCCGCGGCATTTTGTGGGGTCAATGTCGAAGCATGCGCGCGCCTCAATGCCCACGTCGTTCAGGGAGGGCTTCATGCAGCTGTTCGGGCATCCGCCGACCCCGATTTTGAATTTGTGCGGCAGGGCAACGGCGGCCATACCGATATAAAAGCGCTCGTGCAGATCCTTGGCAAGCGCCTGGGTATCGGCATTGCCAAAGACGCAAACCGTGCCCTTGCAGGCCGTGATGGGGCGCACACGGGCGCCCGTACCGCCAAAGTAAAGGCCGTGCGCGGCGAGGAAATCGGCTGCCTCAACCGTCGCCTCGATCGGGATGCCCACGATCTCTGCCGACTGTCTCGACGTAAAGCATACTTTACCGTTTCCGTACTTTTTTGCACACTCTGCGATGTGTATGAGATCCTCGGCGGTATAAACACCGCCCGCCGAGACTACCCGCCCCGAAAAGCTGTCGGTTCCGCGATTGCGCAAAAAGCCACAGCTTTTGCGGTGGGCAATCACTTCTTTTGTAAGACTCATAAAAATTCCTTTCTTTTAAAGCATATCGGCAAGCTCAAGGACAAGCCGTTCGGTCTTTTTCCAGCCAAGGCAGGGGTCGGTGATCGACTTTCCGTAAACACCCTCGTCCACCTTCTGGGCACCGTCTACCAGATAACTTTCGATCATCAGCCCCTTGACAAGACGGCGGATGTCGTCGCTTTGGCGGCAGCTGTCCAGAATATCCTTGGCAATGCGGGGCTGCTCGGCCCATCTCTTGCCCGAGTTTGCATGGTTGGTGTCGATCACGGCGGCGGGGTTCTTGAGGTTACGCTTGGCGTAGGATTCGGCCAGGTGCGCAAGATTTTCGTAGTGGTAGTTCGGGTAGGAGTTCCCCAGCTCATCCACGTAGCCGCGCAGGATGGCGTGGGCATAGGGGTTACCGGTGGTCTCCACCTCCCAGCCGCGGTAGATAAAGGCGTGCGCGTGCTGTGCCGCAGTGATCGAGTTCATCATGACCGAAACGTCACCGCTTGTGGGGTTCTTCATACCCACGGGGATATCCAGGCCGCTGGCCGTCATGCGGTGGTGCTGATCCTCCACCGAGCGTGCACCCACCGCCACGTAGGACAAAAGATCATTGAGGTAACGGTAGTTTTCGGGATACAGCATCTCGTCGGCCGTGGTGAGGCCGGTCTCACGGAAGACCCGCATGTGCAGGTCGCGCACCGTGATAATGCCCTGTAAAAGATCGGGCGGGCCCAGGGGGTTCGGCTGATGCAAAATGCCCTTATAGCCGTCGCCCGTGGTACGGGGCTTACCGGTATAGACGCGTGGAATCATCAGGATCTTATCGGATACCCGCTCCTCAAGGCGGGCAAGGCGGGTGGCATATTCCAAGACGCTATCGTCATGATCGGCCGAGCAAGGGCCGATGACCAGCAAAAATTTGTCCGACTCCCCGGTGAAGATCGCGCGGATCTCGGCATCGCGCGCCTCCTTCTTTTCGGCAAGTGCGGGCGTCAGGGGATATTCTGCCTTGATATCCTTTGGGATAGGCAGCTTACGAATGAAATTCATGTTCATGTCTGTGTACCTTCAAAACCTAAATCGGCCACCGAAGAGGGCTCGGTGGACGCTTTCATTTATAGCTTGCCGTCAAGGGTTGACGGTAAATTTGGCGCCAAGCGCCTTGATGACGTCGAAATAATCGGGAAAGCTCTTGCGTACCGCCTCGCAGCCCGCAATGCTACCGCCAACCAGCGTGCATAGCGTGGCCACCGCCATAACGATGCGGTGGTCGTTGTGCCCACACAGCACCTCGCACGGGGGGCGGAGGGCAGAGGGATGGACTGTGATCTCATCGACGCCAAGCGTAACACGGACACCGAACTTGGCAAGCTCCTCTGCCATGGCCGCACCGCGGTCGCTTTCCTTCAGCTTCAGGCGGCGGGTATGCACAAAGTGCCCACCGTGCAGGGCGGCGGCCACCGCCATCAGGATCGGCGCAAGATCCGGGCAATCGGCAAGCGAAAGGGTAGGCATCCCCCTTTGCAGGGCAAGGAAATACTTGCGAAAGATGCGGTCGCCCTGGGCGGAGTCCGGGTCAAGCCCCGTTACCCTCACGTCATGCCCGAGAAGCGCAAGCGCCGCAAGAAACGCGGCGTTCGAGTGATCCCCCTCCACCCGACAGTCGGTTGCCACAAGGGCATCCTGTGCGGGGATCAGAAGGGTGTTATCGTCGCTAAAGCGGACGGGCAGGCCAAAGCGGCCCAGCGCGGCCACCGTCAGATCGAGATACGAGCGGCTCTCCACCGGGGGCAAAAGCCGCACGGTGCTGTCCCGGCCGGTAAAGGGTAGGGCAGAGAGAAGCCCGGTGATAAACTGACTGCTGATGTCCCCGCGGACGGGGTAGTCCCCTCCGGCAAGGCGGCCGCAGACCGTGACGGTGTTGCCGTCAACAGTCAGGGTCAGCCCCTCGCGTGCCGCGATCTCGTGATAGACCGAAAGCGGCCGCTCAAAAAGCCGGGTGCTGCCGGAAAGGGTGGCGGGATGGCCGGAAAGCCAGCAAAGCGGAAGAAAGAAGCGCAGGGTACTGCCGCTTTCCCGACAGGGGAGCGGCGCCTTGGGAAGGGCACGGCACGGGTCGATCCCGGTGACGGTAACGGTGTCCCCCTCCCACGTGGCGCGTGCGCCCAGTGCGGAAAGGCAATCGACCGTTGCCAGGATATCCTCAGATCCTGCCACCCCCGCAATACGGCTTGTGCCCCGTGCCAGGGCGGCCGCCAGAAGATAGCGGTGCGCCATGCTCTTGGAGGGGGGCGCCGCTGCCACCCCGGAAAGCGGGGTCGGGGTAAAGGTCAGGGTCATTTTCCCGCCTCCGCCAAAAGAAGGTCAATAGCCTCAAGATACCCATCCGTCCCGTGCCCTGCGATCGTGGCGATGCAGGCGGCGCGGATATAGCTGATGCGGCGGAACTCCTCGCGGGCGTTCACGTCCGAGATGTGTACCTCCACGGTGGGGATCGATACCGCCTTCACGGCATCAAGAAGCGCGATGCTGGTGTGGGTGTAAGCGCCGGGGTTTATGACGATGCCATCCGCTTTGCCATAAGCGCCCTGGATGGCATCCACCAGCGCCCCCTCGTGATTGGACTGGAAAAACTCCACCTCCACCCCGCGCTGCTCGGCATGAGCCGAAATCTTCGCAAGGAGATCGGCATAGGTCGTGTGGCCGTAATGGGTAGGCTCACGAATGCCCAGCATGTTGAGATTTGGCCCGTTGATCACCAATATCCTCATAGCATAAGCTCCTTTCTGATCGTGCTGACGGCATCCTCGGGGGTGCTTTCGTTCTTTACGGTAACGTCAGCGGTGGCAAGATAGCGCGGATATCGCTCCTGATAGCGGCGGCGGATATCCTCGGCCGAGGAGGCCAGGGGGCGGTCAGCCGTCGGTAAAAGCGCCGAAAGCGGACGGTCAAGGAAAAAGAGCCGCCCGGTGCGGGAAAGGGCACGAACATTAGCGTCCGAAAGGATCGCGCCGCCGCCGGTGGCAATGACCCCGCCAACCGTCTCGGAGGCCACCCGTTTCACGATTTTTGCTTCTATTTCGCGGAAGCCCCCCTCGCCGACCGCGCGGAAGATCTCGGGGATCTCGCGCCCCGCCTCCTTCACGATCTCGGCATCGGTATCGACAAAGGGACGCCCGAGCGCCTCGGCAAGGCGGCGGCCGACCGTGGATTTGCCCGAGCCGGGCATACCCGTCAGCACGATGTTTTCCTTGCTTGCGGTGATGGCGGCATACACGCTTCTTGTGATGCGCACTGTCTCCTCGTCTGCCACCGCCTCCTCGATCTCTTGACCGAGGAAAATGCGGGAAGCGACAACCGCCTGGGCAACCAGCATATAAAGCCCGCCCTCGGCGGGGATGCCGGCGGCGCGCGCATCGAGAACAAGATTGGTGCGTAAGGGGTTATAGACGGCATCCACCACCCCCAAAAGATGGGGAAAGCGACGGATGTCGATCGGTGTGCCCGCGCGGCCCTCTGTGCCGTCGGGATACGGATACATGCCGCAGGGGGTCGTATTAAAGATGATCTCGGCATCGCCGTGGCGAAGGTAGGCCTCCTCATAGGAGACGTAGTCCCCCGTCGCGTGGCGGGTCACCGTCAGCACCTCGGCCGCCCCCTCGGCCTTGGCTACCGCACGCGCCGTATGCGCCGTGCCGCCCGTACCGAGGATCAGCACCCGCTTACCGCTAAGCGAGATCCCCGCGTGCGCGACAAGCGCGCTAAGACCGAAGAAATCGGTATTGTAGCCGTGCAGCGCCCCGCCGCGCTTGACGATGGTGTTCACAGCGCCGATGCGCCGTGCCGCCTCGTGGATCGTTTTAAGATGCGGCATCACGACCTGCTTGTAGGGGATAGTCACGTTGATGGCCGAAAAGTCGGCCTCCCGGAGAAAAGGGGCGACCCCGTCGGGGGGAAGCTCCAAAAGCTCATAGGTATAAGGCGCAAAGGCCTCGTGGATCTCTTTGGAATAGCTGTGGGGGAGATGCTCCCCGATCAAACCGTACTTCATCGACTGTTTTTCTCTTTTTGTAAACCAAACTTTCTATTTCTGCGGCCCCTGCAGATAATCGGTGCCGAAGCGCAGAGCCAGAAGGTCACAAAGGGCAAGCGCGACGGCGCTTTCCAGCACGGCGCGTGCGCGATGCACGATGGCAGGGTCATGCCGCCCGCGTACCGTCAACTCGCGCTCCTCCCCCTTGGCAAAATCCACCGTCATTTGCGGCTTGTAGATCGAGGGCGTCGGCTTGATGGCACAGCGGATGAGGAGCGGCATGCCGCTGGTGATGCCGCCAAGGATACCGCCTGCGCGGTTGGTCTCGGTGACCACCCGTCCCCCCTCCATACGGAAGGGATCGTTGGCCTCACTGCCGCGCATGTCAGCCAGGGCAAACCCGTCGCCAAATTCGACACCCTTGACAGCAGGGACAGAGAAGAGGATATGCGAAAGCACCCCCTCCACCGTGTCAAACCACGGCTCGCCGACCCCGCCGGGAAGCCCGGTTACGGCGACCTCCAGGATGCCCCCCACACTGTCACCCGCCTCGCGGGCCGTAAGGATTGCCTCCTTCATTCTCTCGCCGCACCCCTCGTCAAGGACGGCAAAATCCCGCTCGGCAAGTGCGTCAAGCTCGGCTGTCGGATCGGGGCTGAAGCGGCGGTCGGGGATCCCGGCGCAGGCGGCGACGTGCGCGCCCACGCGGATACCGAGACGGGAAAGCGCCGTCAGCGCCACCGCCCCGGCGGCAACAAGCCCCGCCGTAATACGCCCGGAAAAGTGACCGCCGCCCCGCTCGTCGGCATAGCCGTGATACTTGCAAAAGGCGGTGTAGTCGGCATGCCCGGGGCGTGCCACCGTGGCCATCTCGCCGTAATCGGCGCTATGGGTGTTGGTATTCTCAATAAGAAGCGTGATCGGCGTCCCGGTCGTGACCCCGTCCCGTACACCGCTGACAATGCGCACCTCGTCCGGCTCACGCCGCGAGGTGGAAAGGGCGGCCGCTCCCTGCCGCAAGCGCATCCGATGCGCAAGATACGCAGGGTCGATCGGGATCCCCGGCGCCATACCGTCCAGCACCGCACCGATCATCTCGCCGTGGCTTTCCCCGAAAAGGGTCACCGCCACCGACGTGCCAAAGCTGTTCTTCATACCCGGTTCTCCTTTATAGCACGGCAGAAGTCGACCATCCGCTCGCGCCGCTCGACAAAGCTGCCGATCCTCTCGACAAAGATATAGCGGATGCTGTCCCCCTCGGCCTTCTTGTCATGGCTGACGGCGGCCAACACCTCGTCGGCCGTGATGGCAGAGACGGTCGGAAGCCCCGCCTTCTTAAGGACGGGCACAAGCCGCGCCCGCACCTCGGGGGAAGAGAGGTGAAGCATCCCAAGCGCCACGCACTCCCCGTGCAAAAGGCCGGAAAGCGCCGCGGCACTCTCATACCCGTGCCCCAGCGTATGGCCGAAATTGAGGACCCGCCGCAAGGAGGACTCCTTCTCGTCCCGCTCCACAACGTCGCGCTTGATCTTCAAGGATTCGATAATGATCTCGTCAAGGATGGGCATAAGCTCCTCCCGCTCCATCCGCGCAAAAAGCTCACCGTTGCACGTGACGGCCATCTTAATGGCCTCGGCAAGCCCACAGGCGACCTGCCGCGGCGGCAGGGTGGAAAGGACGTCGGGGTCGATAAGCACCGCGCGCGGCTGCCAGAAGGCCCCCACGCAGTTCTTGACCCCTGCAAGGTTGATGGCACACTTCCCGCCGATCGAGGAATCCACCTGCGCAAGCAGGGTAGTCGGCAGGTTATAAAAATCCACGCCCCGCATATAGGAGGCGGCCACAAAAGCGGCAAGATCTCCGCACACGCCCCCCCCAACAGCCACAACGGCGTCGGTACGGGTAAAGCCCTCCTCCAGCATCCGCACAAGGAGTGCCTCCCACTGCGCGCTTGACTTGCTCGCCTCCCCCTCGGGGATAGTGACAACCGTCGGATAGCGGCAAGCGGCCGCCACGGCGGCGGCATACGCGGCAGGGACGCCGCTGTCGGTGACGATCAGCACGCGGCGGTCAAGCGAAAAGAACTGCCCAACGCGCGATAGCCCCCCGCGCTCGACAAGGATATCGTAGCTCCGCTCGCCAAGATGTACCGTAATCGTCATATCAACCCTCCGGCGTGGCGGGATAGCGGAAGCTACCCAGCACCTTCAGGCGGTCACAGCAGCGGGTAAGCTCCCCAAGCATCTGCTTGCCCCCCTCACTGTACAGGTCGCCCTCCAGCTCCACGTAGAAGTAATACTGCCACAAAAGCTCCTTCATCGGGCGGCTGCGCAGGCATCGCATGTTGTACCCATGCTCACCGATGATGTTGATGGCCTCGGCCAGTGAGCCGGGCTCGTTGCGTACCGTAAAGAGAAGGATGGAATGCTTGTCCTTGGCCGCATCCTTGGCGGCGGCGCGGGAAAGCACGGCAAAGCGGGTGGTGTTCAGCCCCGTCTCGTTGATGTGCCGCGCGAGGATGTCAAGCCCGTAAAGCTCTGCCGTTTCCTCACTGGCAATGGCCGCCACGTGCCTATCCCCCGCCTCGGCCACCGCACGGGCGGCAAGGGCGGTATTCTCGGCTACCCTCTCATGCAGGCCGTGCGCACGGATAAACGGCGCACACTGCGCCAGCGCCTGGGGATGGCTGACCACCTCGCGGATGTCGGCAAGGGTCGCCCCCTTCGGCGCAAGCAGATGATGCGTAATGCAGAAATCGTACACCGCGTTCACGGCAAGGCTACCGGCAAACAGACGGTCCACGACCTGTGCGACCTCGCCCGTCGTGCTGTTTTCGATCGGCAGGACGGCCACGTCACACTCGCCCGACAGGGCAGCGTCGTATGCACTGCCGAAATCGGGATACGACACGACCTCCGCCCCCGGGAAGATGCGCCGCGCGGCGATCCAGGCGAAAGCCCCCTCGATCCCCGAAAATGCGACACGCATCCCCGAAAGGCGATGCCGCTGATAGTGGCGCGAGGCCGCCATCAGCCCGTTTTGAAACTCCACGTAAAAGGGGCGAAGCTCGTCGCTTTCGATATATTCGGAATTTTTGCGGATGACCGTCTCCTCACGGGCGGCATCCAAAATCGGCAGACCGTGCGCCTGCTTGTAGGCGGCCACCTCCTCCACCGCCTTCATACGGCGGGCAAAAAGGGCGGCCATCTCACGGTCAACCGCGTCGATCTCCAGCCGCGCGGCGGCCAGCTTATCGGTAGGGGGTGCAGCTTTTTTCATGGTAGCTTCCTTACTTAAGACCGCAAGCGGCGGCCAGAGCGCGGAAGGCATCCAGCGAGCGCTCGATCGTCTCGGTGGCCACACAGTAGGAAAGGCGGACGTACCCGGGGCAGCCAAAGCTGTCGCTGGGCACAAGCAAAAGCTCAAATTTCTTGGCAAGCTCGGCAAAGGCGGCGGCATCCCCACCCGGTGCCTTCACAAACAGATAGAAGGCGCCCGACGGCGGCACGCAGGTAAAGCCAAGCTCCGAAAGGGCGGAAAGCAGAAGATCGCGGTTCTTCTTGTAGATCGCGATATCCGAGGTCTTGCCAAGGCAGGCGGGCAAGAGATACTGGAAAAGGCTGGGGGCACACACAAACCCAAGCGCACGCCCCGCCCCCAGGATGGCGGCATACACGCTGTCGGCCTCGGTAGCATTCGGCGAGACAAACAGATACCCGATCCGCTCACCGGGCAGGGAGAGCGACTTCGAGAAGGAATAGGAAACGATCGTGTCGTTATAAAGCGCAGGCAGATACGGCACCTCCACGTCCCCGTAGACAAGCTCACGGTACGGCTCGTCCGACAGAAGATAGATCGGATGCCCGTAGCGCGCCTCGGCCGCACGCAGGATGTCGCAAAGCCCCACAAGGTTCTCGCGGGAAAGCACCGCCCCCGTCGGGTTGTTGGGAGAGTTGACGATCACCGCCTTGGTCTTCTCGGTGATGGCCGCGGCGGCCGCCGCAAGGTCGATCTCAAAGGCGGGCTCACAGCACGGCACGGGCACACAGCGCCCGCCTGCCGCCTCGATAAACACGCGGTACTCGGGGAAGAAGGGGGTAAACACCACGACCTCCTCGCCCTCGCCGTCGGCAAGCACGGCACGAAGCGACACGGTCAGCGCCGCGGCCGCCCCTACCGTCATATAGATAAGCTCTGCCTTGGCAGGAAAGCCGAACTCGCGGCGGATATGCTCGGCCACCGCCTCACGCACCGCAGGCGCCCCCGCGGCCGAGGTGTACCCGTGCAGCGAGGTAGGCTCGCGCTCGGTGATCAGGCGCAAGAGGGCATCGGTCACCTCCTGCGGTGGCGGCACGCTGGGATTACCAAGCGAAAAATCATACACGTTCTCCGCCCCGATCTCGGCGCGGCGGCGATTGCCGTATTCAAAGATCTCACGGATCACCGAACGGTGTCTCCCAAGCTTTTCCATAGATGCAGAAACCATAAATGTAACCTCCATACTCGCGTACGCGCACGCACGCCACTTCATAGTTACCAAGTATTATAGTACCTCATACCGCGTTTGTCAAGGGCAAAGGAAATAAATTTAAGAAAATTTTGGATATTCACCTCAAAAAACAGATAACCGAATAGTCGGCTCACCCCTTGATTCCCGTCGCCCGATGTGGTATACTGATAGTACAAAAAGCGCTTGCCATCCGCAAAATGAAGCAAGCACCCCGCAAAATGCGAAAAAGTGAAAACAAAACCTTACATAACAAAGGAGCAGACTATGGAGCTTTGGGATCTTTACACAAACGAGAGAGAAAAAACAGGGCTTGTGATGAAAAGGGGAGAGCCGATGCCCGAGGGCTACTGCCGCCTTGTGGTGCATATCTGCGTCTTTAATACGGCGGGTGAGCTTCTTATCCAGCACCGCCATCCCGAAAAGGGGGTATTCCCCTCACTTTGGGATCTCTCGGCGGGCGGGTGCGCCGTAGCGGGGGAGACCTCCCGCACCGCCGCCGCGCGTGAACTGTATGAGGAGCTGGGCATCACCCACGACTTTACGGCCGACACCCCCGCCTTTACCGTCTATTTCGAAGAGGGATTTGACGACTACTACTTTATAAAAGCCGACCTTGACCCCGCCGCCCTCCGCCTGCAGGCCGAGG
>JAGBZZ010000070.1 GCA_017652965.1 Clostridia bacterium
GATGATTTCGTCAAGAAGACCCAGTACACCTACTACACCCGTGAGGCGCTGGCCGCCGTTGCCGCGGATGTGGCACTGTTTGCCACCAAGGAAGGGCTGACCGCCCATGCCGCCTCGGCCACCGTGCGGGGCGAGGAGGGTGTATGAGCCGTTATCTTTCCGGCCGGTATGCCGACCTTGTACCCTACGTCCCGGGTGAGCAGCCGCGTGACCGCGCCTATATCAAGCTGAACACCAACGAAAGCCCCTACCCGCCCTCCGAGGCAGCGCAGGCGGCGGGTAGGGAGGCTCTTGCAAGGCTTGCCCTGTACCCCGACCCGACCATGAAGGCGCTCCGCGAGGCCTTCGCCGCGACGGTTGGCGTGCCTGCCGAGTGCGTCCTGCCCACCAATGGGTCGGACGAGATCTTAAACTTTGCCTTCTGCGCCTTTTGCGACAAGGATACCCCCGCCGTCTTTGCCGATATCACCTACGGCTTTTACAGTGTCTTTGCCGATCTTTACGGCATCCCGCGCCGCGTGATCCCGCTTCGGGAGGATCTCTCTGTCGATCCTGCCGCCTATTACCGCGCGGGCGGCACAATCTTCCTTGCCAACCCGAATGCCCCCACCGGCATCGCCCTGCCGCTTTCGGATATCGAGAGGATCCTTAAGGAGAACCCCGATAACGTGGTGGTGGTGGACGAGGCGTACGTCGATTTCGGCGCCGAGAGTGCCGTCTCGCTGACGGCGAGGTACGATAACCTCCTCGTCGCGCAGACCTTCTCCAAATCCCGCTCTATGGCCGGGGCACGCCTTGGCTTTGGCATTGCCTCGCCCGCCCTTATCCGGGATCTCGATGCCATCAAGTATTCGACCAACCCCTACAACATCAACAGTGTGACGGCCGCCCTCGGTATCGGGACGCTTGCCGACCCCGCCTACACGCAGGACAACTGCGCGCGGATCGCCGCCACCCGCACCCGCACGATGGCCGCCCTTGCCGCGCTGGGCTTTTCCATGACCCCCTCGGTCACCAACTTCATCTTTGCCCGCCATCCGCGCATCTCGGGGGAGGCACTGTATGACGCCCTGCGTGCCCGCGGGATCCTTGTGCGGCACTTCAGCACCCCCCGTATCGCCGAGTATAACCGCATCACGGTCGGCTCGGAAAGCGAGATGGAGAGCTTTATCTCGGCCGTTACGGCCATTTTGGAGGAATTAGCATGAGAGCAGCCACGATAAAGAGAAGGACCGCCGAGACCGACATTACCCTCACCCTTTGCCTTGAGGGCAAGGGGGCAGGGAGGATCGATACCGGATGCGGCTTTCTTGACCATATGCTGACCCTTTTCTCCCGCCACGCCGCCTTTGACCTGGACGTCTGCTGTGTCGGGGATACCTACGTTGACGACCACCACACGGTGGAGGACGTGGGCATTGTGCTGGGCACCGCCCTTGCCGAGGCGCTGGGCGAAAAGCGGGGCATTACCCGCTATGGCTCTATGGCCCTGCCGATGGACGAGACCCTGGTGCTTTCGGCCATTGACCTTTCTGGCCGCGCTCATCTTGGGTGGGATCTTTCGTTCCCGACCGAAAAGATCGGCAGCTTTGATACCGAGCTTTGTAAAGAATTCTTTACCGCCTTCGTAAGAACGGCGGCCTGTGCCCTCCATATCCGCCTTCTGGCGGGCGAAAACTCGCACCACATTGCCGAGGGGGCCTTCAAGGCCTTTGGCCGTGCCCTGCGTGCGGCGGTGGCCATTGACCCTGCCGCGGGCGATGCGATCCCCTCCACAAAGGGGGCGCTGACATGATTGGAATCGTGGATTACGGGGTTGGAAATCTCTTTTCGCTCCGCTCCTCGTTTGCGGCCATCGGGCAGGAGGTCACCGTCTCGCGCTCGGCATCCGAGCTTGCCGCCTGCGATCGGCTGGTGCTGCCCGGTGTCGGTGCGTTTGCCGATGCCGCCCGCCTTCTCCGCGAGACGGGAATGGCCGATTTCGTGCTTTCCGAGGTGGCGGCGGGCAAGCCCCTGCTCGGTATCTGCCTTGGGATGCAGCTGCTTTTTGAAAAGAGCTTTGAATACGGTGAGCATTTGGGGCTTGGGCTGATCCCCGGGGCTGTCAGGCCGATCGCCGAGACCATCCCGGTAGGGCTTGACGTCCCGCACATCGGGTGGAACGCCCTCCACTTTGTGAAAAGGATTCCCCTCTTCCGCTACGTGAACGAGGGAGACTACGTATACTTCGTGCATTCCTATCACGGCACGGGATGCGAGGAGTCTACTGTTGCCACGACCGAGTACGGTGCCCCCCTGGTGGCCGCCGTTGCACACGGGCACATCATGGGATGCCAGTTCCATCCCGAAAAAAGCGGGGCGGTCGGGCTTTCGATCCTGCGTGCCTTTGCGGAGGAGGAAACATGCTGATCTTACCTGCTATCGACCTGTACGAGGGGCGTGCCGTGCGGCTTCTGCACGGGGACTACGCCCAAATGACCGTCTACAGCGATGACCCCGTCTCGGTGGCGCGGGATTTCCTTGCCGCCGGGGCAACCGAGATCCATCTGGTGGATCTGGAGGGCGCGCGTGACGGCACCACCCCGAATCTTGAGATCATCGCCGCCATTGCCGCCATCCCCGGGCTTTCGGTGGAGGTGGGGGGCGGCATCCGCACGATGGAGACCGTGCGTGCCTATCTTTCCGCAGGGGTCAGCCGTGTGATCCTCGGGACGGCCGCCGTTACCGACGAGGCCTTCTTAAAAAACGCCCTTCGGGAATTCCCGGAGGCGGTCGCCGTTGGGGTGGATATCCGCGACGGGCGGGTCGCTATCCGCGGCTGGACCGAGGTCTCGGAGCTTGACGCCCTCGACTTCTGCCGTCGCCTGGATGCTATGGGGGTGCGTACCCTGATCTCTACCGACATCTCGCGTGACGGGGCGATGAAGGGGGCCAACCACGCCCTGTACCGCACGCTTGCCGATACCCTGTCCCTTCGCATCATTGCCTCGGGTGGGGTCTCCACCCTTGAGGACGTGCGCGCGCTTTCCGCCCTCGGCATCTACGGGGCGATCGTCGGGCGTGCTTATTACACGGGGGCGATCTCGCTCCCGGAGGCGATCGAGGTGGCAAAATGATTACCAAGCGTATTGTCCCTTGCCTCGACGTGAAGAACGGGCGTGTGGTCAAGGGTGTGAATTTCGAGGGGCTTTCGGACGTTTCCTCGCCCGTAGAGCTTGGCCGCTATTACAGCGAGTGCGGGGCGGATGAGCTGGTGTTTTACGACATCACCGCCTCCAGCGACGGCCGCGCCCTCTTTACCGATATCCTGCGTGAGGTCGCCTCGACCATCTTCATCCCGCTGACGGTGGGTGGCGGCATCTCCTCGCTTGCCGATTTTGAGCGGGTGCTTTCGGCCGGGGCTGACAAGGTCAGCGTTAACTCGGGCGCCATCCGCGACCCCTCCCTTGTCGGGGAGGCCGCCCGCCGCTACGGCGACCAGTGCGTGGTGCTGTCTGTCGACGTCAAGCGTGTGGGGGGAGAGTTCCGCGTGTTTGCCAAGGGCGGGCGCGAGGATACCGGCCTTGAGGCTATCGAGTGGATCCGCCGTGGGGTGGCATCGGGCGCCGGTGAGGTGGTGGTCAACTCCATCGATACCGACGGGGTGCGCCGCGGCTTTGACCTGCCGATGCTTTCGGCGGTGCTGGAGGCTGTGGACGTGCCGGTGGTTGCCTCGGGCGGTGCCGGCGGCGTTGCCGATTTTGTGGAGCTTTTCCACACGTTGCCCAAGGTCTCGGCCGGGCTTGCGGCCTCGATCTTCCATTTCGGGGAGGTTAGGATCCCCGCACTCAAGGCGGCCCTTCGTGAAGAAGGGATTCCCGTCCGTTTATAAGAAAGGATGCATGCTATGCTGAATACTACGGAACTGAAATTTGACGAAAACGGTCTGATCCCCGCGATCGTGACCGATGCCGACAGCGATCGGGTACTGACCCTTGCCTATATGAACCGCGAGAGCCTTGCCATCACCTTAGAGAAGAAGCTGACCTGCTTCTACAGCCGCTCCCGCCGTGAGCTTTGGCTGAAGGGAGAGACCAGCGGCAACTATCAGCACGTGGTTTCGATCACGGCAGACTGTGACCGTGACGCCCTCCTTGTGCGGGTGCGCCCGGATGGCCCCGCCTGCCACACCGGCACCGAGTCCTGCTTTACCGCCCCCGTCCTCGAGGAGGAGGAGGGGCGCTTCTCGCTCTCCTCGCTGTATGAGCTGATCGAGGGGCGTAAGACCGAGAAGAAGGAGGGCTCCTACACCACCTACCTTTTCGAGAAGGGGATCGACAAGATCCTCAAAAAGGTCGGTGAGGAATGCACCGAGGTCATCATTGCGGGCAAGGCCGACGATAAGAAGGAGACCATCTACGAGGTCGCCGATCTTACCTATCACGTCATGGTCATGATGGTCGAGATGGGTATCACGGTAGAGGACATCCACCGTGAGCTTGCCTCCCGCCACGTCATTGACAAGAAGGTCAAGCAGGAGAAAATGACGTCATGAAGCGGTATTTTGACCTCCACGTGCATACCGAGTTCTGCGACGGGCGCGCCACGGCCGAGGATATGGTCAAGGCGGCCATCGCCCTCGGTTGTCCGCGCATCGGGCTTTCCTCGCATGCGCCGATGGCCTACGGCGGCTACTCGATGAAGCCCGAGAGGGAGGACGAGTACATCGCCGAGATCCACCGCCTGCGGGACGTCTACCGCGAAAAGATCGAGGTGCTTTGCGGTCTGGAGGTGGATTATTTTGCCCTGCCTGTTGACAAAAGCAAGTACGACTATCTGATCGGTGCCTGCCACTCGCTTTCCCCGCTTTCCTCCCTGACCCCGCGCGGGCGGGTGGACGTGGACGGCCCTGTGGATCTTTTGCAGGCTGCCATCGCGCAGGATTTCGGCGGGGACCCGTACGCCGCGGTGGAGGACTACTTTGCCACGGTATCCCGCCTTGGCGAAAGACAGCCCGATATCATAGGACACATCGACCTTATCCGCAAGTATAACGCGGGCAGCGCCCTCTTTGACGAGCTGCACCCCCGCTATCTGGCGGCGGCGCGCGCGGCCGTTGATGCCCTTCTTCCGCTTGGCATCCCCTTTGAGATGAACACGGGTGCCGTCTCGCGCGGCTACCGTGAGACCCCCTATCCCTCCGCCCCGCTTCTTGCCTACATCCTCACCCGCGGCGGCCGCATCGTCCTCACGGGGGATGCCCACCGCCCCGAGCATCTTTGCTATGAGTTTGAGAAGTGGGAGAGGTATCTTGATATGTTCTCGCGGGCATAAATCGCGCGATACTTCGTTGCTCCTCGTAGGCGACCTCCACGTACGCAAGTACGCGTTCGTCCGCCTACTCCGGTGCGCCTAGTCTCGCATCGATTTCTGCTCCGCGAGCCTCTCGCGGGCATAAATTGTCCGACCACAAAAAGGCATCCTACGGGATGCCTTTTTTGCTTACGTCGGTGTCGGGGCGTGCCCACACCTCGACGTACATAGGGTTGGCCTTGGTCGGGGAACGTGCCCTCCCCATTCGCATAGTCAAAATGCGCGCTCGGCACAGC